>JBFHPI010000305.1:0-4479 GCA_041592855.1 Pseudomonas sp. | reverse complement strand
TACCTATTTCGCTAAGCAGCTGCAGGCCAAGTTGGGCATCGACTATGTGTATGCCAACGAGCTGCAGATCGTCGATGGCCTGGTCACCGGGGTGGCCGTGGAGCCGATCGTCGATGCCCAGCGCAAGGCCGATCTGCTGCGTGAATTGGCGCAGAGGGAAGGGCTGCAGCTGGAGCAGACCATTGCTGTGGGCGATGGCGCCAACGATCTACCGATGCTCGGGTTGGCCGGCCTCGGCGTGGCCTTTCGCGCCAAGCCGCTGGTCAAGCAGTCGGCCAAGCAGGCCATCTCCACCCTGGGGCTGGACGGCATCCTCTATCTGCTGGGCTTTCGCGATCGCGATGGACTGGAGTAAAGCAACCCGTAAAAATGACAAGGGCGCCATCTGGCGCCCTTGTCATTTGTACGAAGCTACTCGTCGCCAGCGGCGAAGTCGTAGTCCATGGCCTGGCTTGGGCCCTGCAGATACTGGCCCTGGATGTAGTTGACTCCGGCCTGCCAGAGGGTGGCCAGTACGCTGGCGCTCTCGACGAAGGGCACGATGGTCAGCTTGGCCTGGGCGTGCAGACTGGCCAGCAGATCCTTGAGTGCCTGCTGGTTTTCCGCGTTGCTCAGGTCCTGAGCAAAGGAGCCGTCGACTTTGACGAAGTCGATATGCAGGTACTTGAGCGTGTTGAAGGGGTTGAGGGCGCAGCCGAACTGGGTCAGGGCCACCTTGCAATGCAGTTCCTTGAAACCATGGCTGATAGTCTTGGCCTGCTTCAGGTAGGCCACCGCATCCTGCTCGCTAAACTGGAATACCAGGGAGTCGGCCGGAAGGCGGGCGGCTTTCAGGGCCACGCTCAGCCAGGGCAGCAACGTGGCATCCTGCAGGCTGGCGCTGGAGAGGTGCACGAACAGGCGGGTGCTGTGCCCTTTGCTGCGGTGGTCGGCCAGCAGCTTGATGGCGTTGAGGATGACCCAGCGGTCGATCTTCTCGGCCAGGCCGGCTGCCTTCGCCGCTGCCAGGAACTCCAGGGGCGGCACTTCTTCGCCCTGGGGGTTCATCAGGCGCAGAAGTGCCTCGTAATGTTCGAAGTTGTCGCCGCGCAGGCTGATGATGGGCTGGAACAACAGGCGGAAGCTGTTGTTTTCCAACGCCTGCTGCACCATGGCGACGACGTTGCCGCGGCTGGCGGCGGCGGCCAGTTCGTCGGCCGGGTTGAAAATTTTCAGGGCATTACCATCGCTTAGCTCGTCGGCACAGCGGTGGGCGCGGTCAATCACATCCTGAGCTTTGGCGGTCTTCTCGTTAAGGCCGGCACCACCAATGGACAAGGTGGTTTGCACGGTGCGGCCACTGATATCGAACAGATGGCCTTCGACCTTTTTCAGCAGGGCCTGGTAGCCGGGGCTGGCCTGTTCAGGGGTGCTGCCGGACTCCAGTACGGTAAAGACGTCATCACCGAAGCGGGCGATCTTGGCGCTTTCCGGGAAGTGGGCGCGCAGCAGGTTGGCCATGTCGGTGAGCAGCAGGTCAATGCCGGCCAGGCCGATATCGGCCAGCAGGCTGGCGTAGCGGTCGACACGGATATAGGCCAGGCTGGCTGGCTGCCCGGCATTGACCGCGCGCTCGGCGGCGCTGTCCATCAGTTCGAGGAAGTGCACACGGTTGAACAGCCCGGTGACCAGATCCTGGGTACTGATCTCGCGCAGCTTTTCTTCCAGCTCGGCATTGCCACTTTCGGCGCGGATCACCACCTGGATGCAGGGCTCGCCATCGTAGGTGGCCGGGGAGAAGCTCATCTGCGCCTGGAAGGTCTGGCCGTTGGCCTTGACCCCGCTGCACTTCAGTTCGGCATGCCCTTCGGCGCTCTGGTAGTTCTTCAGGAAGTCCTTGAAGCTGGACTGATCGCTGCTGCCGATCAGGTCGATCATCGGCATGCCTTCCAGCTCGTCGGCATCTTCGTAAGCGAACAGCTGCAGGTAGGCGCGGTTGGCGTAGATGTGCATGCCGTCGTGGACGTAGGTGATGGCGTCGACCGAACTTTCCAGCAGCAGCTGGCAGCGCTTTTCCGCTTCACGCAGGGCTACTTCGGCGGCGCGCCGGGCGCGGCGTTCTTCCAGGTTGGCCAGCTCGCGCTTGGCCACCAGCACCAGGCGTTCATCCTCGCCCTGGGGCAGGGCATCCTGGGCGCCGAGCATCAGGGCTTCGGTCACGCTGTCGGAGTCGTTGTCGGCCAGCAACTGGATGATCGGGATGTCCTTGGCGGCACGACGGATAATGCCGAGGGCCTCGTTGGGTGGCAGCTGTTCGCTAAGGGGGGCACAGATCAGCAGATCCCAGCTCTGTTGCAGGGCGCTGACGAGGTCGTCGCTGGACACCAGGCGATGGACGCGGGTGGCATGGCCGGCATTACGGAACAGGCTGACCAGCCGCTCTGCTTCGTTCTGCGAGTCTTCGAGAATAAGTAGCCGAATAGTTTTTTTTTCGATGGCCATAGCGGGTCAGATCAGCGCCAAACGGGTGCAAAAAGGCGACAAAAGGGAGTGCGTCGGCAATCTACAGTGACTTCCAGAGTGAGTCAAAGTCTTCCTCCCCATGGGGCTTTTGCGCACCAGTGGCTGTGACGGGTTTCCCTGGCGTACTGGGTGGCTGCTCAACGCTATGGTATTCAAACTGATTGAAGCTGCCCGTGCTGGCCTGCTTGCGATTGAGAATGGCACGGTGTTCCTCGCCGTTGATATTGATCAGGACCTTGTTGCCCTCCTGGAAGGGCAGGCGGGCGGTGATCAGGCTGGAGGGACGGGAAATTGCACTGATTTCCGGCAGCAACAGGGCACGCAGGAACTGGCTGTTCTGCTCGGTCTTGCGCAGCAGTTGCAGGCCGCAGGCCTGCGCATAGGGGGCGATCAGTTCGATGCCCATCTGCGTGCCGCCGCCGCGTACCTGGCGAATCCAGCGCACCACGGCGACGCTCCAACCCTGCTGCCCCTGGGTTTGAATACCGAGCAGTTCGCCGGCCTGCAGCTGGCTCGGCACCTCTTTGGGCCATGACAGGCAATAGCCGCCGGGACTGGTATTGACGATGGCCAGGGGGAAAGTCGGATAACTCTCCGTTGCGCTGTCTTCGCTCGGCGAGGCCGGCTCGGAGGGTTTGCTGTACTGGATTTCTTCCACGGGCGCAGGCGAGTTCCAGCTCTGCAAGCTTTCCGCATCGAAGGCGTTGGACCAGACATCCGCTACTTCAGGGCGGGTTGTAAAGGTCACGCTGGTGGTGTCCTGGGCGCGCTGCAGCACTTCATTGAATAAGCGCTGTCCGGCCAGATGATAGTGCAGGGCGCTCATGCCGATGCACAGCGTCAGTTGGCCCTGGCTCTGGGTGCGTTGGAACGAACGCTCGGCGATATCACCCCAGGCCGCAGCCAGGTGTTGCAGCATGTCCGGGCTGACCCCGTGGGGGACGCTGAGGCGTGCCTTGTCCTGTTCAGCCACGGGTAGCAGCAGGTATTCCTTGATGGCGTCGACCAGTTCGGTGGGATCCAGGCCCAGGCTGCTTTGCAGTTCACTCGGCTGGAACAGCGAGGTGTAGCGCGGTGGCGCATCCTGCAGAGGGGCGACGGCAAACAGGCTGGTGGTCGCGGTGCCACTCTGCAGCTTGACCCAGGTGCTCCAGGGCTCCAAGGCTTCGGCCAGCAGGGCGATGGATTGCTGACGCATCTGGTTGCAACGGGCGCAGCCCAGCAAGAGCGCAACCAGATAGCTCTGTTCCACGCTCAGGCCTTCGGTATGACGCGCCAGCGGGTCGCGCACGCGGGGGGTGTGCAGATTGCGGCTCTGGGCGATGCGATAGAGCTGGTGCAGCTCCAGCCACAGTCCCTCGGGCACCGGGCAGTACAGCTGGCTGGCCCGCATCAGTGGACCGTTGAGGCTGTGGATCGCGCGCTGCAGGGCAACCGTCAGCAGGGGCGTGCGTTCGTTGCTGTCCTGGCTGAGTAAGCGGCTGATGATCAGCTTGTAACCGATGGCCAGGTGGTTCTGCAGGGCCTGGCACAGGTTGGCCACCTTGCGCGGGCGCTCGTCGAGGACAATGGCCTGGTTGAGAAAGTGCCGCTCCAGTTGCTTGCAGACGAAATACACCTCGGGGCGCAACAACTCCAAGAGCTGCAGGCGATTGTCCGAGGGGGTTAGCAGTTGGTTGAGCTCTACCAGAGCTTGATACAGCTGGCGCGCGGTTTCACCGATATTGGCCTTGGGCAGGCCGGCTACCCAGCGTTTCAGGTCGCGCACATTGGCATTACAGAATGACAGGCTCTGCTTGTCCGGCGCAGTGACACGCAGCATAAGGTGTGGGTTCTGTTTATCCATGCTAACTCGGATACTCCAGCACGCCTGTCGGGCGAAAGTTGGCTTATGCTCGACTCTAGCAGTATCTGGCGGCCATGGCAGCCATACGCTTGGTCAGTGTTGCGCGACCAAAGGAGCGTTGCATCACGCGC
>JBFHPI010000304.1:0-4509 GCA_041592855.1 Pseudomonas sp. | reverse complement strand
GTACCTGGCGGTGTATATGGACGCCTTCGACTGGGTTGAGCTGCCCAATACCCTGGGCATGGTCATGCATGCCGATGGCGGCTACCTGGGCTCCAAGCCCTATTGCGCCAGTGGCCAGTACATCAAGCGCATGTCCAACTACTGTGGCGACTGCGCCTACAAGGTCAGCGAAAGCGTCGGTGAACAGGCCTGTCCGTTCAATGCGCTGTACTGGCACTTTCTGATGCGCCATCGCCCGCAGCTGTCCGGTAACCATCAGGCGCTGGATATGGTGGGCGTAGGCATGCTCCAGGGTCTGGCCGATGGCTTGGCTCATGCATTTCATCCGGGTCTGGCCGGTCCAGTAGAACTCCGGCAGCCGTCGGTTGTTGCCGAAGGCATTGCGCGCGGCGTACTCGGGCATGTGCAGCCAGTAAATGCCGCGCACATATTCGCGCCAACCGATCAGCTGGCGGATAAAGCCCTCGGCGGCGTTGAGCGGCACCTGGCCGCGCCAGTAGGCCGCCTCGACATCGGCGCACAGGCGGCGCACATCCAGCAGGCCGATATTCAGCGCGGCACTGATCCGCGCATGGAACAAAAAGGGCTCGCCGAGCGCCATGGCGTCCTGATAGTCGCCAAAGGCCGGCAGGGCGAAGTCGAGAAAGTGCTGCCACAGCGCCTCGGCCTCAGCGTGAGTCACCGGGTAATCAAATGCGTCAAGGGTGCCGTAGTGATGACTAAAGCGCGCCGCCACCAGCGCCAGCACCTCCTGGGTGATGGCGTCGGCCGGAAAGCGCGCCGTCATCGGCGCCTTGATCTGTTTGGGCAGGGCCTTGCGATTTTCCGCATCGAAGTTCCAGGCGCCGCCCACCGGGGTGCCGTCGCCATTCATCAGCAGGCCGGTCTTGCGCCGCATCTCGCGGTAGAAGAACTCCATGCGCAGCTGCTTGCGCCCCTCGGCCCAGCGGGCGAATTCGTCACGGTCGCAGATAAAGCGGCTGTCGGCATGCCAGATAAGCGGTAAACCGCAGCGCCTGAGCTGATCCTCCACCCGCCAGTCGCCGCATTCGGTGAGATGCACCTCGCTGACCTGCAACTGCGTCGCCCAACGCTGCAGTTCAGTTGGCAGCGAGCCGCTGTTGTCCGGGTCGTCCAGCTGCACATATTCCACCCGCCAGCCGCGCGCACGCAGGGCCTCGGCAAAGTGGCGCATGGCGCTGAAGATCAGGGCGATCTTTTGCGGATGGTGCGGCACATGATCGGTTTCCGCCGCCACCTCGGCCAGCAGCACGGCATCCTGCAGCGGGTCCAGGGCCTGCAGGCTGGGCAGGTCGAAGGACAGCTGGTCGCCCAGCACCAGGGCCAGGCGGCGAATACTCATAACGGTACAACCTCGAGATCAGGGTGACGACGCAAGTGGCCGAGCAGGATGTGGTAGGCGTCCAGGCTGAAGGGCTGGGCCGGCTGCTGCAGGGCAGTCTCCAGTAGCGCCGGGTCGTCCAGCGTGGCCAGGTGACGCCACTGATCCAGCACATGCCACTGACAGTAGTCATGGCGGGCATCGCGCTCCACCAGGGCCACCGGGCCGGGCCAGGGCCAGCTGGCCAGCCGCAGGCGCTCGCAGCCTTCAAGCAGGCGCGCATCATGTGCGCCACGCGGCTCGCGACCACAGCAGGCGCCGCGGCACTGGCCCAGTTGCGCGGCAAAACAACCTCCCTGACCGCTTTCAAGGCCCAAAAGCTGCAAACACAGCTGGCGTTCCCGGGCCATCTGGCGCAGCCAGCTCTGGGCCTGGCGCCGGGAGCGAAACAGCCCGGCGTGGGCGATGCCGGCCGGCAACTGCTCCAGCCCCTGCAACTGCGGCGTGATGCCAGATCCGGTGGCGGGCAGCGCCCAGGTCAGCAGCTCGCGCTGGCGACGCAGCTGACGGTTGTACAGCGGCAGCAGGCGCTTTACTTCCGCCGCTTCCAGCAGCAATGCGCCCAGCTCACCGGTGGTGGGCCGCACACGGATATCGCGCACCTGCTGGGCCATCTGCAGGGCGCGGCGGCTGCCGTGGTCATTCTGGAAGTGTGACTGCACGCGCTGACGCAGGTTGCGGCTCTTGCCCACATAGAGCAGGGCTTGGTTCTCGCCATGGAAATAGTAAACCCCAGGCCGCTCAGGCAGGGCGCGCAGGCGCTCGGCATTCAGGTAGCGCGGCACCGCGGCCTTGCGCAGCTGCGCGCGCACCTGCGCAGCTGGCGCATCGGCCTGTAGCTGCTGCAGCAACTGCCAGGCGGCCTCGGCATCGGGCAGGGCGCGCTGGCGGATAAAGCGTGGAATCTGTCGCGCAGCACAGAGCGCATCCAGTCCGTAGTCGGCCAACTGGGGCGACAAGGCCCGTACCAGCTGCAAGATACAAAGCTGACGCCAGCGCAGTCGCAGGCCGAGCCGAGCAAAGGCGCGGCGCAGAAAGGCATGGGCGAAACGCAGGTTATGCCCCACCAATACCCGCCCCTGCAGGGATTCAGCCAATGCCTTGGCAATATCGGCAAAGCGCGGCTGGCCCAGCAGTTCGGCCGGCAATACCCCACACAGTCGAGAGACACTGGCAGGCAAGGCCTGGCCCGGATCAAGCAACCAGTGCTGGCGGGCGACCACCTGATCCTTATCCACCAGCAACAGGCCGATCTCCCAGATGCCATCGCGCAATGGGTGCAGCCCGGTGGTCTTGATATCGATCACGGCCAGGGCTGTAGGCAGGGTTGCAGGCAAGCGCGGCTACCAGGACGAGTGCATGGCAATCGGCACCCGCAGGCAGTCCTGGGTGCCATCCTGCATGCCACACATCTCGTCATGCACCACCGCATGCACCAGATGGAAAGGCAGCGGGGGCAGTTCCTGCAGCAGCTCCCGGGCATGCTCCACCGAGCGCAGGTGCAGGGTCTTGCCGGTGCCGTCATGCAGCGGCTGCGGGGCACCATCCATATGCACCTCAAGCAGGTAGATACCACCCTCGATGGAAATCAGATTGAGCGCGTCGATATGCCCGGCATGGGCGTGATGGGACAGGTCATGCAGGTTCATGGCAGGGGCCTCCGAGCAATAAATTATACAAAAATCTATACAATTACAATTCTTGTACAATAAACGGAAAGCACAAGCCAAAACGCAAACCGCCCGTCCGTTTATCACGGCCGGGCGGCTCAGAGGCGCAAAAGCGGCGGTGGATCAGTCGTGCTTGGTCAGCTTGTCCAGGTAGCCCATGGCAAAGGCCGAGCCGACAAAGGTCAGGTGGATGAGCACATACCACATCAGCTTGGTATCCGGGATGTTCTTGGCATCCATAAACACTTTAAGCAGATGGATCGAGGAGATGGCCACGATGGAGGCGGCCACTTTCATCTTCAGCGAACTGGAGTCCATCTTGCCCAGCCAGTTGAGCTTTTCGGTGCCCTCCTTGATATCCAGCTGGGAAACGAAGTTCTCGTAACCGGAGATCATCACCATCACCAGCAGGCCGCCGACCAGGGCCATATCGATCAGCGACAACAGCACCAGAATCAGGTCGGCCTCGGCCATGGCGAAGACATTGGGCAGGATATGGAAGACTTCCTGGAAGAACTTCAGCGCCAATGCCAGCAGGGCCAGGGACAAACCGAAGTAGATCGGCGCCAGCAGCCAGCGCGAGGCGTACATGGCATTTTCGATAAAGCGTTCCATCAGAGACTCACCAGGGTGGAAAAACTGCCGGCGAGTATACCCAGCGCACCGAGGCAAACAAAACGGGCCACACAAATAGGCTTATCCACGGTTACTGTGGATAACCCTGTGGGCAGACTCAGGATGAATGGCCCCGCGCCTTTGGGCATGGGCCCTGATGGTGACCGGCTAAATGTCGACCTGGCAGGCGCCTAGAGATCGGGTGTGAACTGAAAAGAGCCCAGGCTACGCCCGCGTTCGCCGTTGAGACGGCGCAGTTCGGCCTGGATATGCAGACGCCAGATGGGCATATCGGTGCAGGCCTCATAGCCCATCAACTGCAGGCTATCGGCAATCCCGGCGAGCACCCCTTCTGCCATCAAAGGCCCGTGGAATGGGCCCTGGGCACGAATCGCCGAGGGTTGCGCGCCACTCATGCCGGCGGCGCAGATCAGGGTCCAGAGCCCGGTGTCACCGGCCAGGGGTAGCACCAGACACTCGATTCGGGTGTCCAGGCCCAGGCAGTGACGCGTGAGGTTGAGGCTGCGCGACATGGCGGCGTCCCTCTCATGGTCAGGTCTTCAGCCTACACCCACAATTGCCCGGGAGGGAAGCCAGCGTTATCCCCATGCGCTGTGGATAACTCTGTGGATGGCGCCTGGAAAAGGGGCTGTGCCAGGCGCTGGCTGGAGCTCGACGGGATTCGTGCAGTGACTGACCAGCCACCAGGCGACTTGGCCCCGTTTACCCGCCCCTCCTTCGCCCACGAAAGAGGGGCGCCGAGGATCAGGCGTCGAGCTTTTTCACCCGTGGTGTTTTTACCTTGGCCGGCGCCTCGGGTTC
>JBFHPI010000303.1:0-4531 GCA_041592855.1 Pseudomonas sp. | reverse complement strand
GCTGCGGGCTTAGCCGCAGGCTTGGCTGCCGCCTTGGCCGCTGGTTTAGCAGCGGGCTTAGCAGCGGGCTTAGCAGCAGGTTTGGCCGCAGTCTTTGCCGCTGGTTTGGCAGCAGGCTTAACCGCCACTTTCTTGGCTGCAGGCTTGACCGACTTCACCGAAACACCGGTGAGCTGCTCGATCTGCTTGGTCAGGCTTTCGACCTTGGCGTTGAGCGCCTTCACTTCATTGCGGCTCGGCACGCCGAGACGCGAGATGGCATTGTTCAAACGCTTGTCAAAGGCTTCTTCCAGCTCGCTCCACTTGCCCAGCGCCTTGTCCTTGACTTCGTCGACTTTCGACTTGGCGGTATCCACCTTGGTGGTAACGGTGGTTTTTACCGCGCCAACCTGTTTGTCGACTTCGGTCTTGGCCAGTTTTTCCGCTTTTTCGCCATCCTTGACCAGCGTATCGAACAGCTTGTTGCCGTCCTTGCTGACCTTGGAATAGGCACCCAGCCCGGCCAGCCAGATCTGACGCGAATACTTCTCGACTTCGCCGATCCAGGAACTGGACTGTTTTTCAGTTTTCTTTTTGACAGCCATCCCGCTCTCCTTTACTTGGTCTTCGCGACTTGCTCAAGCAACGCGCTCAGCTCATCCAGCTTAGCAGACAGAACTTCGATGTCCTGCTTGGACGGGATACCAATGCGGTTCAGGGCGCTGGCAACGCGGGTGTCGAAAGCCTTCTCGATCTTGTCGAGCTGGACTTCAACCTTGCCTTTGACGCTGTTGACGTTGGTGGTCACAGTGCTCTTGACGCTTTCGATCTGGGTATTGGCCGCTTCAACCTGTTCGTTGACCAGCTTCTTGCCCTGCTTCTCAACGCCTTCGCCGCTCTTGACCAGCTCCTTGAAGTATTCGGCGCCTTCCTGGCCGGCCTTGGCGTAGGCACCCAGGCCAGCCAGCCAGATCTTGCGAGCGTATACTTTAACGTCGCTCAGCACGGTAACGGTTTCTTCAGCTTCGACTTTCTTGGCAACTTTGGACATGGTGCACCTCACTCATAATGTTTCGAGGAAACGCCCACGGAATGCAGGCTTGAGTGAACGGTACCGAGGAAAATTAGAAACCACATACTAAGCTCAAAAAAATCTGCAAAACCGCAAAGGGCATCGGGCTATCCCGGGTTCTCCGGCTCGATTGAGCCGAAAACTGTACGCGTGATGATCCGTTACTGGCGCCGCCTCTACAGCGACTAAGCTGTTAGTCCTAGGGTAATGAAAGGCAGCTTGCCCCGCCCGTGCGGGGCCCTTTTGCAAGACGGCTATGACCATCAAACGACGCGACTTTCTCAATGGCGCGGCACTGACGATTGCCGCCGGTTTCGTGCCCTGGCAGTTGTTGCGCGCCACAGAGCAGATCAACTATCCACCGGCACTGACGGGCCTGCGTGGCAGCCATGTGGGCAGCTTTGAAGTGGCCCATCAGTTGGGCTGGGAACGCAGGGAATTTGCCACCGACGACCTGCCCCAGTATGAAGCGTATGACCTGGTGGTGGTCGGCGCCGGCATCAGCGGCCTGGCGGCCGCCTGGTTTTACCGCGAACGCTTCCCGCAGGCGCGCATTCTGCTACTGGACAATCACGACGACTTTGGCGGCCATGCCAAGCGCAACGAATTCCGCGCCGGCGACCGCTTGCTGCTGGGCTATGGGGGTAGTGAATCGCTGGACTCGCCCAAGGCCAATTTCAGCAGAGAGGTGCAGCGGTTGCTGACGGCCCTGGGCATCAAGCTGGAACGCTTTGAGCAGGCCTTTCAGCATCATCTGTATGGCGACCTGGACAGTGCGGTGTTCTTCGACCAGCAGACCTTTGGCGAGGACCGCCTGGTCGTCGGCGAGCCGGAAGCGGACAGTGGCAATAAAGCCGACTGGGCCAATTTCTTTGAACATTTCCCCCTGCCGGAAGCGGACCGTAAAGCCCTGCTGGCATTGCATGCGGGGGAGCAGAATTACCTGGCGGCGCTGCCGGCTGATAAGCGCGAGGCCTACCTCGACAGGCTGAGCTACCAGGACTACCTCAAGCGCCATGTCGGGCTTTCGGACAGAGCCATTGCCTACTTTCAGCAGCGCTCATGCGATGAATACGGTTACCGCATCGATTTTCTGCCGGCCAGTTATGCCCGCTATGCTGGCTATCCGGGCTTTGCCGGCCTGGAACTGGAAGAGGACGACAGCGCTGCAGAAGAGCCTTACATCTACCACTTCCCCGACGGCAATGCCGGGGTCGCCCGCCTGCTGGTGCGCGACCTGATCCCGGCGGTGGCCGCTGGGCGAGGAATGGAGGACGTGGTCCTGGCCGCCTTCGATTACAGTCGCCTGGACCGGCCCGAGCATGCCGTGCGCCTGCGGCTGTCGAGTACCGCCGTCAGTGTGGGCAACCGTGACGGCGGTGTGGACGTCGGCTACAGCCAGGCGGGGCAGCTCTACCGGGTGCGCGCCCGGCATACGGTGCTGGCCTGCTACAACATGTTGATCCCCTACATCCTGCGTGACCTGCCGCCCCCTCAGGCGCAGGCGCTGGCACAGAACGTCAAGCTGCCCATGGTCTACGCCAATGTGCTGATCCGTAACTGGCAGAGCTGGATCGAGCTAGGCATTCAGGAGGTGTATGCGCCGGGCATGCCGTTCAGCCTGATAAAGCTGGATTATCCGGTTGATCTGGGCGGTTACCAAGCTCCGCGCGACCCACAGCAGCCCATCTGCCTGCACTTGGTGCATGTACCACATGCGGCGGGCGTCGGGCCGGATCTGCGCACCCAGGCGCGAGCGGCGCGGATGCAGATCTACACCACCACCTTCGCCCAGTACGAAGCGCAACTGCGCGATCAGCTGCAACGGGTGCTGGGCGGCGGCGGTTTCGAGCATCAACGTGACATTCTGGCCATCACGGTCAACCGCTGGCCCCATGGGTATTCCTACTACAGCAATCCCCTGTTCGATGGCCCGGACGGCGGAGTGGCCGCAATGCAACGGGCGCGTCAGCCGCTGGGCGCTGTGAGCATTGCCAACGCCGATGCCGGCTGGGACCCCTACCTGCACGGGGCCGTCGACCAGGCCTGGCGAGCGGTGAGCGAGCTGGAATAAGGCCGCCCTGTCAGCTGCATGCCGCGCAGGTCAGCCGCAAAGGCGTGTGAGTTTCCAAGGCCGGCGCCAAGAGGGGAGAACCCGAAGAGAGAGCTTATCGCCATGCGCTACCCCACCGGCAAAACCTCATGCGCTGAGGTTCTTGTCCAGCACATCCTCGATCTCCCGTTTTATGCTACCGCTCATGGCCGACAGCAACAGACCAAGATTGAGCTGCACCCGCACACTGTCTTCACTCACATCGATGCGCCCATCGGCGCCGCTGCGCTTGAACTCCAGGCAGTCGCCATTCCAGCGATAGCGCACGTCATATTCCCGGGCCAGGCGTTCGGCCAGTTGCTCGGCCTTTTCTCGCGCTGCCTCACGGCCAAGGTTATGGGAACGTTCAACATTGATTCTGGCCATGGTTTTTCTCCTTACCCGCCAACTGCGACCTTAGGTCGCGAGACTATAGCAAGCCGCAGGCCTGCAAGGCCCCGGGCTTTTACTCGAAGCCTGCTGCTTGAAGCCTATGACCGCTTTTAGGTTTAGAATGGCCGCCACTTTGATTTCGCCTCTCTGTTTAAGGGAAAGGGCACGATGAACGACCCGCGCAAGAGCAACGACAGCGAACCCACCACCCACTTCGGTTTCCAGAGCGTGCCGGAAAGCCAGAAGGCGGAGAAAGTCGCCGAGGTTTTCCACTCGGTCGCAGCCAAGTACGACCTGATGAACGACGTGCTGTCCGGTGGCATGCATCGCCTGTGGAAGCGCTTCACCATCGAACTGTCCGGTGTTCGTCCGGGTAACCGGGTGCTGGATATCGCCGGCGGCACGGGCGACCTGACCCGCAAGTTCGCCAGCCTGGTGGGCCCAAGCGGTGAAGTGGTGCTGGCCGATATCAACGAATCCATGCTCAAGGTCGGCCGTGACCGTCTGCTGGACAAGGGCGTGGCTGGCAACGTCAACTTTGTTCAGGCCGACGCCGAGAAACTGCCCTTCCCCGACAACCATTTCGATGTGGTCACCATCGCTTTCGGCCTGCGCAACGTCACCCACAAGGAAGACGCCCTGCGCTCCATGCTTCGCGTGTTAAAGCCTGGCGGACGCCTGCTGGTGCTGGAGTTCTCCAAGCCCTCCAACGAGCTGCTGTCGAAATTCTACGATGCCTACTCGTTCCGCTTTATGCCCCTGGCCGGCAAACTGATCACCAACGACGCCGACAGCTACCGCTACCTGGCCGAGTCGATCCGCATGCACCCGAACCAGGAGACCCTCAAGGAGATGATGGTCGAGGCCGGTTTCGAGCGCGTGACCTACCACAATATGACCGGCGGCATCGTCGCCCTGCACCGCGGCTTCAAGGTCTGATGGACACGCGCCCCCCGAACCTGTTTGAAGCCACCGCACTGGCAACGCTGGAGCGG
>JBFHPI010000302.1:0-4541 GCA_041592855.1 Pseudomonas sp. | reverse complement strand
CGCGCCAGCATAAACTGCAGGAAATCCAGGGCCTCGGCCAACGCCTGGGACGACCCGTGCTCCAGGGCAAAGGCCAGGTGCAGGGCCGGCGGGCTATCCGCCAGGCACAGCTGCAACGCCTGCTGACGCAGGGGCAATAGCCCAGGCGCCGGCGCCAGCGGCTTGGGCGGTTCATGCTCAAATCTGTGCTGGCCATAGGGCTGCAATAGCGCCAGCAGCTCGACCAGGGGCTGCGGTCCCACCAGGGTCAGCTGCATGCTGGTCGGCTGGTAATGCTGCCGATAAAAGGCCCAAAGCGCCTGTTGAAAGGCGGTCTGCTCAACGACCAGGGTCTGCCGGTTTCCGGCATAAAAGCCGCCCAGCGGATGCCCCGCGGCCACGGCCTGGCCCAGGGCGGTCTGGATCAGGGTCTGCCCGTCGCGGCTGCGGGCGAGAAACTCGGCCTGCAACACCTCGCGTTCGGCACGCTGAGCCGCCGGCTCCAGCCACGCCTGCCAGAGCATATCCAGCAGCCGCGCCAGGGCGCCTTCCAGCTGCTGCGCCGGCACCTCGCAGAAGTAATCACTGTGATGGGCCTGGGTGCTGGCATTGAGCTGCCCGCCACAGGCCCGCACAAAGGGCATCAGGCGCTGCTCACCGGTAAAGGTCGCGCCGCCCAGAAACAGCAGGTGTTCGAGAAAGTGTGCCAGGCCGGCAAAGGCCGCCGGCTCGTGATGGCTGCCCGCCGCCACCCGCACGCTGAGCGCCGCCCGCGGCAGATCCGGGCGGCTGAGCAGGGCCACGGCCAGGCCATTGGCCAGGCGCAGCTGCAGCGGCTCACTGGGGTCTTCGACAGGCGCACAAGGGGCCATGGCCAGGCTTCGCATCGATACAGGAGAGCTGCGAGCATCGCCCTCCCCCGGACCCAGGGCAATTAGCCTTTGGCCGGGGTTATCTAGTGCAAAAGTCGCAAGGCTACTGCGCCGCGCCCCGCCGATAGGCCACCGCCAGTCCAGCCACGATTACCAGGGCCATGCCCAGCAGGGCTGGCAGGTCGGGCAGCTGGTCAAAAAACAACCAACCGAACAAGCCGGCGATCAGCAGTTGGCCATAGCTGAAGGGTGCCAGCAGCGCCGGAGTGGCGTGACGGAAGGCCAGGGTCAGCAGCTGGTGACCGCACATGCCCATCACCCCGAGGCTGAGCAGGGCCGGCAGGTGCTCCCACTCCGGGGCCTGCCAGAACAGTGGCAGCAGCACACTGACCAGCGACAGGTTGATCAGCCCGGCCAGCAGGTTGCTGGTGGCGGCGCTGTCATGGGGCGCGCTCAGGCGGGTGAGGATCTGGTACAGGGCAAAGCAGAAGGCCGCCCCCAACGGCAGCAGAATCGCCGGCTCGAACAACTCGGCGCTGGGCCGCACGATCACCAGCACGCCGACAAAGCCGAGAAACACCGCCAGCCACTGAACCGGGCGCACCTGCTCACGCAGGAAGATGGCCGAGAGCAGGGTCACCAAGAGCGGCGCCAGAAAGATCACCGCGGTGGCTTCGGCCAGGGGCACATAGCGCAGGCCGGTGACAAACAGCAGGCTGATGCCCAGCAGCGCCAGGGCGCGGCACAGCTGCAGCCCCGGGCGTTTGCTGCGCAGTGCAGCCAGGCCATGGCGCGGCAGCAGCAGCGAGCCCAGGAGCACAGTGTGGGACAGGTAGCGAAACCAGGTCAGCAGCAGAATCGGATACAGGTCGGCCAGGTACTTGGCCATGGCGTCGTGGCTGGAAAAACACAGCACCGCCAGTAGGGTCAGGACAATGCCGCGTATCGATGGGCTGCTGGCAAGGGCGCGGGGCATGGCAAGGTCCTGAAGCGCCCCGCATGGCGAGGCAGTAAACAAAGCCGTCTATGCTGCGCCAGCGGCCAGGTTCCTGGCCAGTGGCAAACAGCCGCAGGCTTAGCGCAACAGAAAGTCCAGCACCGGCGCGGTAAAGCCCTCCCCCGCCTCCACATTGGACAGGTGCGCGGCGCTCAAATCCAGCTGCCGGGCGCCGCGAATGCGTTCGGCCATAAACTGGCCGTGGGCCACTGTGGTGACCTGATCGGCGGTGCCGGCGACGATCAGGGTCGGCGCGCCGATGGCCTCCAGTTGCTGGCGGAAATCCGCATCGCGCACCGCCGCGCAGTTGCCGGCGTAGCCGACCGGCGAGGTGGCGGCCAGCATATCGGTGATGCGCTCCACCTCCCCCGGTTCGGCGGTGGCAAACCCCGGGGTAAACCAGCGGGCGATGGAGGCATCGCGCAGCTCGCCCATGGCTTGCTCGCCGCCCTGCAGCACGGTGTCGATACGGCTGTTCCACACCTCATCGCTGGCGATCTTCGCCGCGGTATTGCACAGCACCAGGCGGGTCAGGCGCTCGGCGGCGTTGAGCGCCAGCCACTGGCCGATCAGACCGCCCATGGACAGGCCGCAAAAGGCGAAGCGCTGGATATCCAGGGCATCGACCAGGGCCAGCAGATCGCGGCCCAGCTGCTCGATGCTGTAGGGCCCGGGCGTGACCAGTGAGCGGCCATGGCCACGGGTGTCGTAGCGCAGCACGCGAAAGTGCTGGCTGAACGCCGGGACCTGGGCATCCCACATGTGCAGGTCGGTGCCCAGGGAATTGGACAGCACCAACACCGGCGCATCGACCGGGCCATCCAGCTGGTAATGCAGGTCGCCATCGGCGAGTGGGAGCATGGGCATTGCAAATCCTCGATAAGGGATACAGCCCATATCAGGGCTGTCCTACAGCTTAAAACCAGCCTCGGCGCTTGCGTAGGGTGCGCCATGCGCACCGGAAAAACCGAGGATTATTCGTGGTGTACATAAAGCACCCCACATCTATAGGTGCGCCGCCACGGCCTGGGGACTTGCCTTTCCGACCAGACCGCAGCAGCGCAAAACGTCAAACCCGCTCGATGGCCAGCGCCAGGCCCTGGCCGACGCCCACGCACATGGTCGCCAGGCCGCGCTTGCCGGCGGTTTTTTCCAGCTGATGCAGGGCGGTCAGTACCAGGCGCGCACCGCTGGCGCCCAGGGGGTGGCCCAGGGCGATGGCGCCGCCGTTGGGGTTGACCCGGGGGCTGTCGTCGGCCAGGTCGAGGTCGCGGGTTACCGCCAGGCCCTGGGCGGCGAAGGCTTCGTTGAGTTCGATCACGTCGAAGTCAGTGATGCCCAGTTGCAGGCGCTGCAGCAGCTTGCGCACCGCCGGCACCGGGCCATAGCCCATGATGCGTGGGGCGACGCCGGCACTGGCCATGCCCAGCACTTTTGCGCGGGGCGTCAGGCCATATTTGTGCACGGCCTCGGCCGAGGCGAGAATCATGGCCACGGCGCCGTCATTGACCCCCGAGGCGTTGCCGGCGGTGACGCTCTTGCCCTCGCCATTGACCGGTTTAAGTTTGGCCAATGCCTCGGCCGTGGTATCCGGACGCAGATGCTCGTCCTGGTCGATCACGACTTCGCCCTTGCGGATCTTGATCCGCACCGGGACGATTTCCTCGGCGAAGAAGCCTGCGGCTTGGGCGCGGGCCGCGCGCTGCTGGCTGCGCAGGGCGAAGGCGTCCTGGTCGGCGCGACTGATGCGGTAGTCATCGGCGACGTTGTCGGCGGTCTGCGGCATGGCATCGACGCCGTAGCGGGCCTGCATCAGCGGGTTGATAAAGCGCCAGCCAATGGTGGTGTCCTCGATCTTTTGCCCACGCCCAAAGGCGCTGTCAGCCTTGCCCATCACATAGGGCGCGCGGGACATGGACTCCACACCGCCGGCGATGGCCAGCTCCATCTCGCTCAGGGCGATGGCGCGAAAGGCCGTACCCACCGCATCCAGCCCCGAAGCGCAGAGACGGTTAAGGGTCACCCCCGGCACGGTCTCGGGGATACCGGCCAGCAGCAGGGCCATGCGCGCCACGTTGCGGTTGTCCTCGCCTGCCTGGTTGGCGCAGCCGAGAAACACCTCGTCGATGGCCGCCGGATCCAGGCCGGGATTGCGTTCGAGCAATGCCTTGAGCGGGATGGCTGCCAGGTCGTCGGCGCGCACTGCAGCCAGGCCGCCGCCAAAGCGGCCAATGGGCGTGCGCACGGCATCGCAGATAAACACCTCGCGGCTCATTCCTCACCTCCGGCCTGGCCGTGGGCGGCGGCGGTGCGTGCTTCCAGGGCGCGCAGGGCCTCCAGCTCATGCTTCTGGGGTGCCTGGGTTTCGGCCACCTGCGCGGCAAAGCGGATTGGCCAGCCGGTGGCGGCAATGATCTGCTCGCGGCTGACCCCCGGGTGGATGGAGGTGACCACGAACTCCTTGGTGCCGGCTTCCGGCTCCATGATGCACAGGTCAGTAATGATGGCCACCGGGCCGGCGCCAGGCAGGCCCAGCTGCTGGCGATGCTCCCCGCCCTCGCCATGGCCCACCGAGGTGATAAAGGCCAGCTTGTCGACAAAGGTGCGGTGGCCCTGCTTGAGGATGATAAACACTCGCTTGGCGCTGCCTGCGATCTCCGGCGCGCCGCCGGCACCCGGCAGGCGTACTTTCG
>JBFHPI010000301.1:0-4577 GCA_041592855.1 Pseudomonas sp. | reverse complement strand
GCCAGCGCCAGGCCTTGGGTACAATTCAACGTTCATTTGATCAAGTATCAGGAACGCTTACATGATCACCCGCCTGCGCATCCTTCTTATTCTCTGCCTGGCCGGCCTGATCGCCGCCTGCGCCAGCGCACCCTCCTCGAACCTGGGTGAATTGCCCCGCACGCCCCAGGCCAGCATTGAGCAGATGCTGCAACAGGCCGGCGACAGTGCCTCGCCTCAGGCGCAGCTGCTGCGCCTGAGTGCCGCCGACCTGGCCTACCAACAGGGCAATCCGGCCCGCGCCAGCAGCATTCTGCAGACAGTTCAGCTGGAACCCCTGCAACCCGCCCAGCAAATTTTCGCCAACACCCTGCGCGCCGAACTGGACATGGCCGCCAGCAAACCCAAGGCGGCCTTGCGTGCACTCGGCCATCCGAGCTTCGAGCGCCTAAGCGAACTACCCGTGGCACAGCAAGTGCGCAGCCAACTGGTGCGGGCCCGCGCCCTGCAGGCCACCGAGCAGCCTCTGGCCGCTGCCCGTGAACGGGTATTTGTCGCCCCGCTACTGAGCGGCGCCAGCGCCCTGGACAACCAGGAAGCCATCTGGGACTTGATTACCAGCCTGCCCGACAGCCAGTTGCAGGGCAGCCAGGATGACGACCTTAGCGGTTGGCTAGCCCTGGCCCGCGCCACCAAGAGCGGCGCAACCCTGGAACAACAGCAACAGGCCATCGACCAGTGGCTGGCGCAGCACCCGAGCCACCCTGCCGCACAGCAGTTGCCCCAGGCACTGATTGACCTGCGCAAGCTGTCCAGCCAAGCGCTGACGGAAATTGCCCTGCTGCTGCCCCAGGACGGGCAGCTGGCCAGCGTCGCTCGCGCCCTGCGCGATGGCTTTCTGGCCGCCCACTACCAGGCCCAGCAGGCCGGACAGAACCCACCGAACATCCAACTGTTCGACAGCACGCGCATCGGCTCGCTGGATGAGTTCTACCGCCAGGCCCAGGCCAGTGGCGTGCAACTGGTGATCGGCCCCCTGGAAAAGCCCCTGGTCAACCAGCTCAGCAGCCGCGAGCAACTGCCCATCACCACCCTGGCCCTGAACTACAGCGAAGGCGCCCAGGAAGGCCCGAGCCAGCTGTTCCAGTTTGGCCTGGCCGCCGAAGACGAGGCACGGGAAGTGGCACGCCGTGCCTGGGCCGATGGCCATCGCCGCGCTGTGGCACTGGTACCGCGGGGCGACTGGGGCGAGCGAGTGCTCGCCGCCTTCCGCCAGAACTGGGACGCCCAGGGCGGCAGCCTGCTCGGTGCCGAGTATGTGGATCAACCGGTGGAGCTGGCCAAGCAGATCGCCGAGCTATTCCAGCTGCGGCAGAGCGAAGCACGCGCCCGCCGCCTGCAGAACACCCTGGGCAGCAGCGTGGCGGCTGCGCCGTCGCGGCGCCGCGACGTCGACTTTATCTTCCTCGCCGCCACCCCGCAGCAGGCCCAGCAAATCAAGCCGACCCTGGCCTTCCAGTACGCCGGCGACGTTCCGGTCTATGTCACCTCGCATCTGTACACCGGTAACCACAGCCAGGCCCAGCTGCTCGACCTGCAAGGTATCCAGTTCTGCGAAACCCCCTGGCTGCTGAACGCCGATGACCCACTGCGCCAGCAGGCCAGCAGCCAGTGGCCGCAAGCCGCCGGCAGCCTGGGCCGACTGTACGCCATGGGGGTCGATGCCTATCGCCTGGCGCCACGCCTGAGTCAGCTCAAGGCCCTGCCGGAAAGCCGCATTGAGGGGCTGTCCGGCAAGCTGAGCCTCACCCCAAGCCAGCGCGTAGAGCGCCAGCTACCCTGGGCCGAATTCCGTGACGGCCAGGTGCTGCGCCTGCCCGACCATAGCCTTTGAGCAAACACGACCACCAGGCCAGTGGCCAGGCCGCCGAAGCCCTGGCCCTGCAGCACCTGCAGCAGCACGGCTTACGCACGCTGGCGCAGAACTGGCGCTGCAAGCGCGGCGAGCTCGATCTGGTCATGCTCGACGGCGCTACAGTAGTATTCGTAGAGGTTCGCTATCGACGCCATAGCGCCTGGGGCGGCGCGATAGAGAGCGTCGATGCGCGCAAACGTGAGAAACTGGCCAGTGCAGCCAGCCACTTCCTGCAACAACAACCGCGCTGGGCCCACGCCCCCTGTCGTTTCGATGTAATTGCCATCGACGCCGTGGAACCTCTGCGGCTGAACTGGATTCAAAATGCCTTTGACACCTGAACTGGCACCCTACTGAAGGTCATTCTCCAATGGATATGCAAGCCCGTATTCGTCAACTTTTCCAAGCCAGCATCGACACCAAGCAGCAGGCCATGGAAGTTCTGGTGCCCTATATCGAACAGGGCAGCCAGGTTATGGTCCAGGCCCTGCTCAGCGAAGGCAAGATCCTGACCTGCGGCAACGGCGGTTCGGCCGGCGATGCCCAGCACTTTTCCTCCGAACTGCTTAACCGCTTCGAGCGCGAGCGCCCGAGCCTGCCGGCCATCGCCCTGACCACCGACAGCTCGACCATCACCTCGATCGCCAACGACTACAGCTACAACGAGGTGTTCTCCAAGCAGATCCGCGCCCTCGGCCAACCCGGCGACGTGCTGCTGGCGATTTCCACCAGCGGCAACTCGGCCAACGTGATCCAGGCCATCCAGGCCGCCCACGACCGGGAAATGACCGTGGTCGCCCTCACCGGCCGCGACGGCGGCGGCATGGCCTCGCTGCTGTTGCCGGAAGACGTGGAAATCCGCGTCCCGGCGAAAGTCACCGCACGCATCCAGGAAGTCCACTTGCTGGCCATCCACTGCCTGTGCGACCTGATCGACAGCCAACTGTTTGGGAGTGAAGAATGACTCGTACCCCCCTGCTTCTCGTCACCCTGGCCCTAAGCCTGATTCTTGCCGGCTGTGGCAATCGCAGCATCGGCAACAAGATCGACGACCAGTTTCTCGGCCCCAACGTCAGCAACAACATCAGCCGCACCCATGCAGACCTGACCAGCCCCACCTCGCGGATTATCGTCACCAGCTACAACGGCGTGATCCTGCTGGCCGGCCAGACCCCCCGCGCCGAACTCAAGCAACTGGCCGAACAGGCCGCCCAGCGGGTCAATGGCGTCAACAAGGTTCATAACGAGCTGCAGGTGGGCCGACCCACCTCGCTGCTGGTACGCAGCAACGATTCCCTGCTGACCAGCCGCATCAAGACCCAGATGCTGGCTGACAGCAATGTGCCCTCAGCGCGCATCAAGGTGATCACCGAGAACGGCATCGTCTACCTGCTCGGCCTGGTCACCCGGGCCGAGGCCAACAACGCCACAGCTCTGGTACAGAGCGTGTCCGGCGTGCAGAAGATCGTGCGACTGTTCCAGTACACCAACTGAATCAGGCTGCAGCACAAAAACGGGCGCCCAAGGCGCCCGTTTTTCTTGTAACTGCCAGACCGCAGCTTACTTGACCACCTTAAGGCTGGGCCGACCGCTGGGACGCGGAGGCTCGCTGTCGGGCGGCCCCTGATCATCCTGCTCGGTGATCTCCTCGGCCTCCAGGGCACCGGACTCCACCTCGAAGACCATGCCCTGGCCGTTTTCCCGGGCATAGATGGCCAGCACCGCAGCACTGGGGATATAGAGGCTCTGCGGCACCCCAGCGAAGCGCCCCTCGAAGCTGATCGCCTCGTTATCCATATGCAGGTGACGCACGGCACTGGGCGATACGTTCAGTACGATCTGCCCGTCACTGGCAAAACCGGCCGGCACCTGCACCCCGGAGAACTCGGCATTGACCAGCAAATGCGGGGTGCAGTCGTTATCCACTATCCACTCATAGAGCGCACGAACCAGATAAGGACGACTCGACTTCATCTAAACCTCCCGGGGCTAGCGCATATCACGTTCGACGGCTGACAGGCTCGCACGAAACGCCTCGCGGGCAAACTGCCGATCCATATAGTCAAGCAGTGGCTTGGCCTGTCTGGGCAACTCGATCCCCAGCACCGGCAGGCGCCAGAGAATCGGCAACAGGCAGCAGTCCACCAGGCTCAACTCCTCGCTAAGGAAGTATGGCTTGTCCGCGAACAAGGGCGAAACCCCCGTCAAGCTCTCGCGCAGCTCCTTGCGCGCCAGCGCTCGTGCCGGCTCCTTGCTGCGCGGATCGAGTATCAGATCGACCTGGGCGCACCAATCACGCTGAATACGATGAATCAACAGACGGCTGTTGGCCCGCGCCACCGGGTATACCGGCAACAGCGGCGGATGAGGATAACGCTCATCAAGGTATTCCATGACCACCGTCGACTCGTACAGCGCCAGGTCGCGATCCACCAACGTCGGCAAACTGGCGTAGGGGTTGATCTCCAGCAAGGCGGACGGGTATTTGCCCGGCAGCACATCGGTGATCTCGGCGCTGACACCCTTCTCGGCGAGCACAATGCGTACACGGTGGGAATAGTGGTCGGCGGGGTCGGAGTAGCAGGTCAAGCGGTTAGTTACCGCCATGGCGATCCTCCTCGCGTATTGGATTTATCGAAAGCAGAAAAATTGCCCTGAGCAATTTTCGACTTCGCTGCGACGG
>JBFHPI010000300.1:0-4616 GCA_041592855.1 Pseudomonas sp. | reverse complement strand
CCGGACTTATTTGTCGCCGCGCTGCAGAAAGCCGTCACCGCGATTACCGATCACCTCAGTGAACAGCCTGATGGCCATGAGCGCAGCCTGCTGCAGTTCTATCTCGATGCCATGCTGTTCTGCCGCTTGAGTGAGGTGTACGGGCCGCACTCGCTGTTCGATATCACCCGTCAGCAAGACAACATGCTCAGCCTGGATACCACCCTGTGCCTACGCAATGTGGTGCCGGCGCCTTTTCTGGCCGACCGTTTCAGCGATGCGCACACCACCACGCTGTTCTCCGCCACCCTGCGTCCAGCCAACTATTACCGTGATCTGCTGGGCTTGCCGGCAGAAGCCCAATGGATCGATGTGGCCTCACCCTTTGCCGCCGAGCAACTAAGCGTACGGGTGCTGCGCAACCTCTCCACTCGCTACCAGCACCGCGAATCCAGCCTGGCACCGATCTGCCGCTTGATGGCCGAGCAATACCGCCGCGAACCCGGCAACTACCTGGCGTTTTTCAGCAGCTATGCGTATCTGCAACAGGTGCAGGACCTGTTCACATCGCTGCACCCGAATATTCCCACCCGCGTGCAGACCCGCAGCATGAGCGAAGGCGAGCGCCAGAGTTTTCTCGACAATTTCACCCTGCATTCCGAGGGCATCGGCTTTGCCGTGCTGGGCGGTGCATTTGGTGAGGGGATCGACTTGCCGGGCAAGCGCCTGATCGGCGCCTTTATCGCCACCCTGGGTCTGCCCCAGGTCAACGAGGTCAATGAAGAAGTCAAAGCGCGCATGCAGCAGATGTTCGGCGAGCCCAACGGCTACGACTACGCCTACCTCTACCCCGGCCTGCAGAAAGTGGTGCAGGCCGCTGGCCGGGTGATCCGCACGGTCGATGACCGGGGTGTGGTGTATCTGCTGGATGATCGCTTCGGCCAGGCCAAGGTCAGGGACTTACTACCCACATGGTGGAAGGTCGACACCTATCGCCTGTAAGCCCTGGCGATCCAGGCGAAGTCAAATCGATCAGACTGCACGGCCGCCATAGGCCAGCCTTGCAAACCCGACCATCACCAGTCCTGTGGCCAGCACGGTCAAATACTCACTCATCGAACTCAGCATGATCATCATGGTGAACGCTCCTCGGTTGTGATGTGTCGACCATAGGCCGGATCGCCAGATGAGGCGAGACGTAAACTTTTCGCCTGTAAAGCATTCGTACATATCCAGCGCTGCGCCGACAGACGCTGCTTGTTAGATCCAGCCCTCGCAGATTACTGTATATAAATACAGTAATCTGGTTACTCCTCATGAGCAATGCCCTGATCCTTTTTCCCCTTCAACCAAGCGCCATTTGCCTACCGTACTTTGACGCGCGTATTCCGGCAGGCTTCCCTAGCCCAGCGCTGGATCACATGGAGCACAAGCTCTCTCTGGATGAGCTGCTCGACATCAACGCGCCCCACACTTACGTGGTCCAGGTCTGTGGCGACAGCATGACCGGGGCCGGAATTTTCGATGGCGACTACCTGATCGTCAGCCGAGCACTTGAAGCCAAGCCAGGCGATATCGTGGTGGCCTGTCTAAACGGTGAAGTGTTCGTCAAGCGCCTGAGCAAAGCCCATGGTGGGTATGTCCTGCAATCCGAGCATGCTGACTATCCACCCCGCTATGTTCTGGAGAATGACGAATTGATGGTCTGGGGCGTCGTGACCCATAGCCTGCGGCACCACCTCCAGCATGCCTGATCCCGTCTTTGCCCTGATCGACTGCAACAGTTTCTATGCCAGCTGTGAGCGTGTGTTTAGGCCTGACCTGCAGCGCACGCCCATCGTGGTGCTGAGCAACAACGACGGCTGTGTGATCGCCCGCTCAGCCGACGCCAAACCTTTTGTGAAGATGGGTGCGCTGTTCCATGAAATACGTGGCGAGCTCAAGCGCCATGGCATCGTCGCCTTCAGCAGCAACTACGCGCTCTACGGCGACATGAGCGAGCGCGTGATGAGCATCATCGAGGCGCACTTGCCGGCCGTTGAGGTGTACAGCATCGATGAGGCCTTTGCCGAGCTCAGTGGTATGCCGGAGCCACTGGAATCCTCGGCTCGCTTACTGCAATACGAGGTCAAGCTGAAGACCGGTATTCCGGTCGGTATTGGCATCGCCCACACAAAAACCTTGAGCAAACTGGCTAACCATGCGGCCAAGCGCTGGCAAAAACAAACCGGGGGCGTGGTCGATCTACGTGATCCTGTGCGCCGCGACAAGTTGCTTAAGGTCATGCCCGTAGAGGAAGTCTGGGGCATTGGTAAACGCATGCAGATTCATCTCAACGCCCTGGGCATCAAAACCGCCTGGGATCTGGCGACTCACGACGCCTGGGAACTGCGCAAGCGCTTCAACGTGGTCATCGAGAAAACCGCACGCGAACTACGCGGCACTGCCTGTTTAGCGCTGGAAGAGGCGGCCCCGGCTAAACAGGAAATCTGCTGCAGCCGCTCTTTTGGCAAGCGCTTAAAGACCATCGAACCTATTCAGGAAGCCGCGACCGCTTACGCCACCCGAGCCGCTGAAAAACTGCGCCAGCAAGGTTCACTGTGTAGGCAGATTCGCGTCAGCCTGCGCACCGGTATGTTCAACCCGAGCGAGAGCAAATATGTTAACGGCCTGCTGTGCCAACTGCCCTACCCGACCGACGACACTCGCCTGATCATTGCAGCAGCCCGAGAAGGCATAAGCCGGCTATACCGGGATGGATTCGCCTACGCCAAAGCCCAGGTATTGCTGCTTGACCTGTGCCGGCGGGATGAGTACACGCCTGATCTATTTGCCCCTGAACAGCCAGTGAAGACCGAGCGACTGATGAGTACGCTGGATGCAATCAACGGACGCTGGGGACGAGGGACGCTGCAGCCGGGGCGCCTTGCCAAAACAGCTGAATGGAGCATGCGACGGGAGTTGCTCTCGCCCGCCTATACCACCCGCTGGGGGCATCTGCTGAAGGTCGACGCCCGATGAGCTCGACAAGCCGCGGTAAAACCACAAGAAGCCACAGCCGGCGACTAACTCACTGAACACGAAGAACTTCTCGACCACTTTTACCTTGACATGGGAGATTTCAGGGCTAGAATGGCGGCCGCGGGATGGAGCAGTCTGGTAGCTCGTCGGGCTCATAACCCGAAGGTCGTCGGTTCAAATCCGGCTCCCGCAACCAGATACCCGGAAAGGCCACTCAATCGAGTGGCCTTTTCTGTTTCTGCGGCTCGATCATTTAAGTTATTGATTAAAAAGCACGAATCCATTGACAAAAGTTCATTCCTGTATAGAATGGCCGGCGCGGGATGGAGCAGTCTGGTAGCTCGTCGGGCTCATAACCCGAAGGTCGTCGGTTCAAATCCGGCTCCCGCAACCAGATACCCGAAAAGGCCACTCAACAGAGTGGCCTTTTTTTGTTGTGCACAGAAACAGCCGCAGCCGATGCACAGCGCTGGTCAAGCGCCCGCGCCGCCGCTAGAATTGCGCACTTTTTGATCAGCAGCGTCCACAAGGCGCCCCGCAGAGGTTAGCCCGATGTCCACCCCCACTCCCAAAGTCGGTTTCGTTTCCCTGGGTTGCCCCAAGGCCCTGGTCGACTCCGAACGCATCCTGACCCAGCTGCGCATGGAGGGCTACGAGGTAGTCCCTACTTATCAGGACGCCGATGTGGTGGTGGTCAATACCTGTGGTTTTATCGACAGTGCCAAGGCCGAATCCCTGGACGTTATCGGTGAAGCGATCAAGGAAAATGGCAAGGTCATCGTCACCGGCTGCATGGGCGTCGAGGAAGGCAGCATCCGCGACGTGCACCCCAGCGTGCTCTCGGTCACCGGCCCACAGCAGTACGAACAGGTGGTCAACGCCGTGCATGAGGTGGTACCGCCGCGTCAGGATCACAACCCGCTGATCGATCTGGTGCCGCCCCAGGGCGTCAAGCTGACGCCGCGCCACTATGCCTACCTGAAGATTTCCGAAGGCTGCAACCACAGCTGCAGCTTCTGCATCATCCCCTCCATGCGCGGCAAGCTGGTCAGCCGGCCGGTAGGCGAAGTGCTGAGCGAAGCCGAGCGCCTGGTCAAGGCCGGGGTCAAGGAACTGCTGGTGATCAGTCAGGACACCAGTGCCTATGGCGTGGACATGAAGTACAAGACCGACTTCTGGAACGGCCAGCCGGTGAAGACCCGCATGACCGAGCTGTGCGAAGCGCTGTCCTCGATGGGGGTGTGGGTACGCCTGCACTACGTCTACCCCTACCCCCATGTGGACGAGCTGATCCCGCTGATGGCCGCCGGCAAGCTACTGCCCTACCTGGACATTCCCTTCCAGCACGCCAGCCCGAAAGTGCTCAAGGCCATGAAACGCCCGGCCTTCGAGGACAAGACCCTGGCCCGCATCAAGGCCTGGCGCGAGATCTGCCCGGAGCTGACCATCCGCTCGACCTTCATCGTCGGCTTCCCCGGCGAAACCGAGGAAGACTTCCAGTACCTGTTGGACTGGCTGAGCGAAGCCCAGCTGGACCGCGTCGGCTGCTTCCAGTACAGCCCGGTGGAAGGCGCCCCGGCCAACGACCTGGATCTGGACGTGGTACCGGACGAGGT
>JBFHPI010000299.1:0-4623 GCA_041592855.1 Pseudomonas sp. | reverse complement strand
CTGATGATGATCGGCATCTATGGGCTGATCTTCGAATTCTCCAACCCCGGCACCGGGGTCGGCGGGGTGCTCGGTGGCATCTGCCTGCTGCTGGCCCTCTATGCCCTGCAGTTGCTGCCGGTCAACTACGCCGGGGTGGCGCTGATCCTGCTCGGCATCGCCTTTATCGCGGCCGAGGCCTTTCTGCCCAGTTTCGGCGTGCTCGGCATCGGCGGGGTGGCAGCTTTCGTCTTCGGCGCCCTGATCCTGATCGACACCGATGTGCCGGGCTTTGGCATCCCCCTGGGCTTGATCGTCGCCCTGGCGCTGAGCAGCGCCCTGCTGATCCTGCTGGTGCTGGGCATGGCCCTGCGTGCCCGTGGCCGGGCGCTGGTCAGCGGCGACAGCCCGCTGCTCGGTGCGCGGGTGCGGGTGCAGGCGGTCGAGGCGGACGATCCCTGCCGCGGCTGGGTGGCCCTGCAGGGCGAACGCTGGCAGGTACACAGTCGTGAACCCCTGCAGGCGGGCCAACAGGTGCAGGTGACCGGGCGGCAGGGGGTGCAACTGGATGTGAGCGCGGCCGAGCAGCCGCCAAGATAAGGAGAAGGGTTATGGCGTTTGAATTGGGCTTTCTACCGCTGGCGGTCATCGTTCTGGCGCTGATCGTCTCGGCTTTTCGCATCCTGCGCGAATACGAGCGCGGTGTGGTGTTCCAGCTGGGGCGTTTCTGGAAGGTCAAGGGACCAGGGCTGATCATCGTGATCCCCGGTATCCAGCAGATGGTGCGGGTGGACTTGCGCACCATCGTGCTGGATGTGCCGACCCAGGACGTGATCTCCCGCGACAACGTCTCGGTCAAGGTCAATGCGGTGGTTTACTTCCGCGTGCTCGACCCGCAGAAGGCCATTATCCAGGTCGAGGACTACCACGGCGCCACCAGCCAGCTGGCCCAGACCACCCTGCGCGCGGTACTCGGCAAGCATGAGCTGGACGAGATGCTGGCCGAGCGCGAACGCCTCAATCTGGATATCCAGCAGGTGCTGGATGCGCAGACCGACGCCTGGGGTATCAAGGTGGCCAATGTCGAGATCAAGCATGTGGACCTGGACGAGTCCATGGTCCGTGCCATCGCCAAACAGGCTGAAGCCGAGCGCGAGCGGCGGGCCAAGGTGATCCACGCCGAAGGCGAGCTGCAGGCCGCCGAGAAGCTGATGCAGGCCGCGGAAATCCTCGGCCGTCAGCAGGGCGCCATGCAGCTGCGCTATATGCAGACCCTGAGCAATATTGCCGGTGAGCAGAACTCGACCATCGTCTTTCCGCTGCCGGTCGAATTGCTGCAGGGGATGGTCAGGAAAGCGCCAGAGTGAGCATGGTGAACGTGCCGCCGTGCCATGATCTTCAGGGAAATTCCCTGAAAGCTGGCGGTAATACAGGGCCACTGTTGGACGGTGTTTTCTAGACTTTCTATCAAGTACCCAGTCTGGAGATCGGCATGCATATCGGTGTACCCAAGGAAATCAAAAATCATGAGTACCGCGTCGGCCTGACCCCACAGTCGGTGGCCGAGCTTTCTGGCCTCGGCCATCAGGTCTGGGTCGAAACCCAGGCCGGCGCCGCCATCGGCTTTGGCGACCAGGACTACCTGGATGCCGGTGCGCAGATCGCCAGCGATGCGGCCCAGGTGTTCGAGCGCGGCGAGCTGATCATCAAGGTCAAGGAGCCGCTGGCGGTGGAGCGAGCCAGATTGCGCCCGCACCATACCCTGTTCACCTATCTGCACCTGGCCCCGGATCTGCCGCAGACTGAAGAGCTGATGGCCGGCGGGGCCACCTGCATCGCCTCTGAACCGGTGACCGATGGCCATGGTCGCCTGCCGCTGCTGGCGCCGATGTCCGAGGTGGCCGGGCGCATGTCGATTCAGGCCGGCGCCAATTGCCTGGAAAAGGCCCGGGGCGGGCGCGGCGTGCTCCTCGGTGGGGTGCCCGGGGTGGCGCCGGGCAAGGTGGTGATACTCGGTGGTGGCGTGGTCGGCAGCCAGGCCCTGGCCATGGCGGTGGGCCTGGGCGCCAGTGTCACGGTGCTGGACAAGAACGTGGATGCCCTGCGCCGCCTGGATGCCCAGTACGGCAACCGCATCACTACCCTCTACTCGACCCGCGCTGCCGTGCGCGAGCAGGTGCTGGCGGCCGATCTGGTGATCGGTGGGGTGCTGATTCCCGGCGCCGCCGCGCCCAAGCTGATCACTGCCGAGCTGGTGCGACAGATGCAGCCTGGCGCGGTGCTGGTGGACGTGGCCATTGACCAGGGTGGCTGCGCCGAGACCTCCCGCGCCACCACCCATGCCGACCCCACCTATGTGGTGGACGAGGTGGTGCATTATTGCGTGGCCAATATGCCCGGGGCGGTGGCGCGCACCTCGACCCTGGCATTGAACAACGCCACCCTGCCGTTCGTCATCGCCCTGGCCGAGAAAGGCACGCGCCGCGCCCTGGAGGACGACCCGCACCTGCTGGCAGGGCTCAACGTGGCCCGTGGGCATATCACCTGCGCCAGCGTGGCCGAGGCCCATGGTCTGGCTTACCAGCCGGCGGCTGGTGTGCTGGCGCAGCTATAAGAGCGGGCCATGCATGGGGCGATCAAGGTCACCGGCCGCGTGTTCTGTGGTGAGGCCGGTTTATCGGCACAACTGAAGCGGCTAACCAGCAATAGAGGTGCCCATGCCCCATAGTCGCCGTGATCTGCTGTGCACCGCTGCCGGCGGGGTCTTGCTACTGAGCCCCTGCCTGCTGCTGGCCCAGCGGCTGTTGACGCCGAGCCAAACGCTGGGGCCGTTCTTTCCGGATCGCTTGCCCCTGGACCGTGACAACGACCTGCTGCAGGTGGCCGGGCATCCCGAGCCTGCCCGGGGGCTTGCGGTGCAACTGTACGGCCAGGTGCTGAACGTCTCCGGTCGTCCGCTGGACGGAGCCCTGGTGGAGATCTGGCAGGTGGATGCCGAGGGCATCTATCTGCACAGCCGCGGCGGTGACCGGGCGCGGCGCGATGCCGGCTTCCAGGGCTATGGGCGCACCCGCACCGACGGCGAGGGCCGTTACCGCTTCCGCACCATTCGCCCGGTGCCCTATCCGGGGCGAACCCCGCATATCCATATGGCGGTGAGCCTGCCCGGACAGCCGCGCTTCGTCACCCAGTGCTATATCCGTGGTGAGCCGCTGAACCAACGGGACATGCTGCTCAATGCCATCCGCAATCCGGCCCTGCGCGAGCTGCTGATCGTGCCTTTTGTGCCCGTACCGGGGGCCTCGCCCCCCGAGCAGCTGGCCCGCTTCGATCTGGTGCTGGGGCTAACGCCTGTGTCCTGAGGGGCCGTGCTGCGTGTGCGCGGGGCAGCATGCGCTTCGCCCCGGGCCGTCTAAGCTCAATACAGGGTTTCCGGATGAGGCAGATGCCGTGCTCGCAGTCAGATTCTATCTAGGCGTGGCCATGCTGCTGATTGCCTGCCTGGCTCAGGCCCAGCCGCTGCGCCTGTATACCGAGGAGTACCCGCCGATCAATTTCAGCCAGGACGGCGAAGCCGCCGGGTTGTCCACCGACGTGGTGCGCGAGATCATGCGGCGCACCGGGCAAAGTGTGCCGATCCGGGTGGTGCCCTGGGCCAGGGGCTACCAGCAGGCCCTGCAACGCGCCAATACCGGGTTGTTCGTCACCATGCGCACCGAACCGCGGGAGCCACTGTTCAAATGGGTCGGTCCGCTGACCCGCAATATCACCGGCTTCTACGCCCTGCGTAGCGCCCAGATCAGCATCAACAGCCTGGATCAGGCCCGTGGCTTCAATGAAATCGCCGTACCGCGGGACTGATACAGCCACCAACGGCTGGTGGCCGAGGGCTTTCGCAACCTCAACCCGGTAACCAACCCGGCCCAGATGGTCAGCATGCTCAAGCGCGGTCGGGTCAAACTGATGGTGCTGGACAACCTCAGCCTCAACGCCATGCTCGCCCAGGGTGATATCCAGCCGGACGAGGTGCAATTGCTGTTCAGCTTTATGCATAGCGACAGCTATATCGCCTTTTCTCTGGGCACCGATGATGCGTTGATCCAGCGCTGGCAGCGCGAGCTTGAGGATATGAAGGCCGATGGCAGCTTTGCCGCCATCTATCAGAAATGGCTGCCGGGTGAGCCGCTGCCGCCGGCCGATTAGGGAAGCGCCGAGATACGCGTCATCCCCACCCAGGCAGGTGCGCACGGCGCACCCTACGCCGGTTAGCAGAGCGTTGAAAAATGTTGGCGAGGCAGGCAAGACAAGGCAAAAACGGCCGTATAAAGCGGAGTTTACCTGCTGTAAATGAGCAATTGATTCGCTTCCCTCACCCCTTCGGGGCCGCGCTAAAGCGCGTTCAGCCTGCGGCTGTGAGGCCGTTTTAAACGCAGTATTGCCAACGTAGGTAGTTTTTCAACGGCCTGTTAGACGTACTGCGCCGCTGCAAAGCCCGAGGCCCAGGCCCACTGGAAGTTGAAGCCGCCCAGGTGGCCGGTGACGTCCAGCACCTCGCCGACAAAATACAGCCCCGGCGATTTCAGCGACTCCAGGGTCTTGGACGACACCTCATGGGTGTCGACGCCGCCCAGGGTCACCTCGGCG
>JBFHPI010000298.1:0-4624 GCA_041592855.1 Pseudomonas sp. | reverse complement strand
GCGAAAGCAACCGCGTGCACGGCTGCGAAAGCCGGGTGTGGCTGCTGGCAGAACGACAGGGCAAGAGTTGGCAGTTTCGCGCCAGCAGCGATGCCCGCCTGCTGCGGGGGCTGCTGGCCGTACTGCTGGTCCGGGTCAACGGCCTGGCAGCGGATGAACTGGCCAGCCTTGATCTGCAGGACTGGTTCAGCCAGCTGGGCCTGGCTCGCCAGCTCACGCCCTCACGCAGCAACGGTCTGCAGGCTGTACTGCAACGGATGCGACAGCTGATTCAGGCAGAGGGCTAAGGCTGCTGCGGCATCCCGCCCTCCGCATGCCCGGAATAGAGCGCCTGCTGCAGAGCCTGCAGCTCGCCACTCTCGGCCAGGCGCTGCAGCCCCTGGTTGAACAACGTCATCAGCCGACGCCCCCGGTCATCGTCCTTACGAAATAGCAGATGCAGAGGTTCCCGGTGCAGTTCCCGAGGATGGTGCGTAATCAAAGCCTGTTCATCGGCGGGAAATAGCCGCCGCAGCATGGCATAGCCCACCGCCCGGTCCTGGGGGTGGATATCGATGCGACCGAGCAGCAAGAGACGGAAGTTGGTGTCTTCCTTGTTGGCCTGCTGTACCTGAAATAGACCGGCCTGCAATGCCTCGTCAAACCGCGGCCCATAGGAGTAACCCAGGCTAGTGCCAATGCGAAAAGCCCGCAGGTCTTCCAGCTGCTGCCAGTCAAAGGGCTTGTCCACTCGATGAAACAGCACCACCTCACCGCGCAGTACTTCATCACTGCACTGGCTGATCTGCCGGCGCGCCTTGCTGCAGATATAAGGCATCACCGCGTCCAGGCTGCCTTGTTGCAGTAACAGCAGATTGCGATCCCAGGGATGGAAAAAAATCTCGACCCGATAGCCTGCAGACTGAAAGACCTTGCGAACCAGGCGTCCCAGCGCGCCGCCATCAGCCTGGTTCTGATCCAGATAGGGCGCCCAGTCACCCGTGCCTACCCGCACCATCTTCTCCGCAGCCTGCCCTGCCGCACCTGGCAGCGGTAGCCACAGGCAGAACCACAGCAGAAACCGGCCAGGGCGCCAACTCATATCAGAAACCCACCTCGATACGCAGCAAGATCCGCGGCGCCTCTTCAGCCTGGAGCGCCCTTCACATTGAGCCTAGCCAATGCTGGTCAGGCTGCATCAGCCAGCCGACAGACGCTCGACCGGGCGCCGCGCTCCAGCTATCAGCTTATCTACCATCCGGGCCGCCGCCACCATGCCAAAGGTGGCGGTGACCATGGTCACCGCGCCAAAGCCGCCGGCGCAATCGAGCTTGACCCCTTCGCCAACAAAGCCCTTGCTCAGGCAGACGCCGCCACTGGCATCCGGATAACGCAGCTGCTCGGTGGAAAACACACAGGGCACGCTGTAGTTGCGCCCCGGGGTGCGGGAGAACTGGTAGTCACGGCGCAGGGTGCTGCGCACCTTGGCCGCCAGCGGATCGTTGAAGGTCTTGTTGAGGTCGGCGACCTGAATCTGGGTCGGGTCGATCTGCCCACCGGCGCCGCCGGTGGTGATAATGGTGATCTTGCGCCGCTTGCACCAGGCGATCAGCGCCGCCTTGGCCGCCACGCTGTCGATACAGTCGACTACCCCGTCGAGCTGCACGGTGATGTGCTCGGCCATGCTCTCGCGGGTGACGAAATCCGCCACGGCATGCACCACACAGGCCGGGTTGATGGCGCGGATGCGCGCCGCCATGACCTCCACCTTGGGTTGCCCCACCGTGCCTTCCAGAGCATGCAGCTGGCGGTTGCTGTTGCTGATGCAGACATCGTCCAGATCAAACAGGGAAATCTCCCCTACCCCGCTGCGGGCCAGGGCCTCGGCCACCCAGCTGCCCACCCCGCCGATCCCCACCACCGCCACATGGGCCGCGGCCAGGCGTTCGGCGCCTGTTACCCCGTACAAGCGGGCAAGACCGGCAACACGTTGCGCATCAAATGCCATGCTGTGTCTCTCAAGGGTTTCGGCGGCGCATTATAGGAACTCACCGCGCCGCACCCAAGCGTCGCGCCCGATCCCCGACAAACTGGCCTACGGAGCCTCATCGTGCAGTGATTTCCACGTTAAGATAGGCGCCTTTGTGCCTAATGCCCCTGGAGCTGTGATGACCACCCCCGCCCCGACCCTGTCCCCCACCCTGGAACTGGCCTGCGACCTGATCCGCCGCCCCTCCGTCACCCCTCTCGACGAAGGCTGCCAGGCCCTGATGATGCGGCGCCTGGAAGCAGCAGGATTCCAGCTGGAGCCCATGCGCATCGAGGAAGTGGAGAATTTCTGGGCCAGTCGCGGCCAGGAGCAGGGCCCGGTACTGTGTTTTGCCGGGCATACCGATGTGGTCCCCACCGGTCCGCTACAGGCCTGGCAGCATCAGCCATTCAACGCCTTGATCGACGATGACGGCATGCTCTGCGGACGCGGGGCCGCCGACATGAAGGGCAGCCTGGCGTCGATGATCATCGCCGTGGAGCGCTTTGTGGCCGACCACCCCAACCACAAGGGCCGTATTGCCTTTCTGATCACCAGCGACGAGGAAGGCCCGGCCCAGCATGGCACCAAGGCTGTGGTCGAGCGCCTGGGTGCCCGCGGCGAACGCCTGGACTGGTGCATCGTCGGCGAGCCGTCGAGCACCAGCCTGGTCGGTGACGTGGTGAAAAACGGTCGCCGCGGCTCCCTGGGCTGCAAGTTGACGGTACGCGGCGTACAGGGCCATGTGGCCTACCCACACCTGGCCAGGAACCCCATCCACCTGGCCGCCCCCGCCCTGGCCGAACTGGCCGCCGAACACTGGGACGAGGGTAACGCCTTCTTCCCGCCGACCAGCTTCCAGGTCTCCAACCTCAATGCCGGCACGGGTGCCACCAACGTGATTCCGGGCGAACTGGTGGCGGTGTTCAACTTCCGCTTCTCCACCGAATCCACCGTTGAAGGTCTGCAGAAGCGGGTCGAGGCTATCCTCGACAAGCACGGCCTGGACTACCACCTGGAGTGGGCACTGTCCGGCCTGCCGTTCCTCACCGAGCCGGGCGAGCTGCTCGACGCGGTAGCCGCCAGCATCAAGCAGGTCACCGGCCGCGACACCCAGGCTTCGACCACAGGCGGCACCTCGGACGGCCGCTTTATCGCTACCCTCGGCACTCAGGTAGTGGAGCTGGGCCCGGTCAACGCCACCATTCACCAGGTCAATGAGCGGGTGCTGGCCAGCGACCTGGATCTGCTCACCGAGATCTACTACCAGACCCTGTTGAAACTGCTCGCATGAGCCTGATCTGCCCCATCTGCCAGGGCGCGCTGAGTCGCGTCGACAATGGCGTGACCTGCCCTGCCGGGCATCGCTTCGACCGTGCGCGCCAGGGCTATCTGAACCTGCTGCCGGTGCAGCACAAGAACAGCCGCGATCCCGGCGACAACGCCGCCATGGTCGAGGCACGGCGGCGCTTTCTCGACGGCGGTCACTATGCGTCACTGGCCCGACGCCTGGCCCAGCTGGCCGCCGAGCGCAGCCCGCAACGCTGGCTGGATATCGGCTGCGGTGAGGGCTATTACACCGAGCAGGTCGGGGCCGCCCTGCCCCGGGCAGAAGGCTATGCCCTGGATATCTCCCGCGAAGCAATCAAGCGCGCCTGCAAGCGCGCGCCCCAACTGAACTGGCTGGTGGCGAGCATGGCCCGCGTACCGCTGAGTGACGCCAGTTGCAACCTGCTCGCCAGCGTCTTCAGCCCGCTGGACTGGCAGGAAGCCCGGCGCCTGCTCGCCCGCGGTGGCGGCCTGCTGCGCATGGGGCCGACCAATGAGCACCTGATGGAGTTACGCCAGAAGCTGTATGCCGAGGTGCGCGACTATGATGATCAGAAGCATCTGCAGCTGATCCCCGAGGGCATGGGCCTGGCCCACAGCGAAACCCTGAATTTCACCCTGCAACTGGACAGCGAACAAGCCCGAGCCGACCTGCTGGCCATGACCCCCCACGGCTGGCGCGCCAGCGCCGAACGTCGTGCCGCGGTAATCGCCGAGCCACTGAGTGTCACCGTAGCCATTCGCTATGACTGGATCGAGAGACTATGACCATGCGCCAACCGGATATCGAGATCTACCTCAAGGACGCCGAACACCCGGCCATTGCCGACTGGCTAAGCAGCGCCCTGGGCAGCTGCACCCCATGGCAACAAAAGGGCCAGACCTACAAATGCACAGCCGGCGACATACCTGTGACCTGGACCCCCAAGGCCGTGGGCAAGTGGCACAGTCTTTACCTGGAAAGCGACGCCACACCCTGGGCGGACGACCTGGCCTGCGCCCAGGCCGCCTTTGCCGCCCTCAATGTGGAAGTGCGCTGCGCCCCTGGCGGCTGGCAGGAAGAGGAAAGCGACGAGCAGGCCGACCGCTGGCTGCGCGTCAGCGCCGAGGGCGTCGAGGAAATCACCTGGCGCACCGGCTGAGCCCGGCCAGCGTTTTCAGCCGCGCACAAAAAAGCCCGTCGATGACGGGCTTTTTACTGTGGCGTCGGCGCTCAGAGCGCGGCCACGTCTTCGGCTTGCAGGCCCTTCTGGCCCTGGGTCACCGCGAACTCGACCTTCTGGCCTT
>JBFHPI010000297.1:0-4671 GCA_041592855.1 Pseudomonas sp. | reverse complement strand
TACCCTTGAGGACATCATGGAAACCATCATCGGCAAGCCCATCCTCGATGAGACCGATGACATTCCAAATATGCGGCGCCTGGCCAAACGTCGCTGGGAACATCGGATCAAAGCCATCCGTGCAGAATGATGGCTCGCCCCTCAAGTACGGCACCGGGGAGCCGATCTATACTCCTGAAACCCCTGCTGTGTGCAGGGGTTGTGGCCATTGCTGGCCGAAAGGGATTTCCGCGATAGGTGCCCGGCCAGGGCACCTGGCCCTGCACCCGACCTTCAGGGGAACCACCCATGTTTCAGCAATCCCTTCGCGCGAAGATTCTTACCCTGCTCGGCGGCAGCCTGGCGCTGATCCTGATCACGGCCCTGGCCTGCTTCAGCTTTCTGTCTTCCGGCATGCAGAGCTATCGCGGCCTGCTCGACGGCCCACTGGAAGCCTCACGCCTGGTGGACCAGGCCAACCTGGAATTCAAGATTCAGGTTCAGGAATGGAAAAACGTGCTGCTGCGTGGCAGTGACAAGGCGCAACTGGACAAATTCTGGGGCCAATTCCAGGCACAGGAGCAAAAAGTACAAGAATCCCTTGGGCGATTGCTGTCCCTGCCAAACACCGACACTGCATTAAGGTCCCAGGTCGAGGCCCTGCGCCGCGAGCACCAGACCCTGGGCAGCAATTACCGCAAGGGGCTGGAAGCCTTCCTCGCCGCCGGTGGCGATGCCAAGGTCGGTGACAAGGCCGTGTCCGGCATCGACCGCGGTGCCAGCGCGCAAATGAATGAGTTGGTTGACCAACTGCACGCGCTTAGCCGCCAGCAGGCAACCCAAATAAACGAAAGTGCTGAAAGAACCATCCTGTTCGGCACCCTGATCATGCTAGGCGCCACCGCCCTGATTGCCCTGTTCAGCTTGTGGCTGGTCAACCGCAACCTGATCAATCCGATCCGCGAGCTGATCGAACATATCGCCCAGCTCAGCCGGGGCAACTTCGCCGAGCAGGTGGATGCCAGCCGTCAGGATGAACTGGGCAAGCTGGCGGCTGCGGCCAATATCCTGCGCGACTTTCTCGCCGACACCTTTAATCGCCTCAAGCGCAGCACCAGCGATCTGGATGTGGCCAGCGGCGAGCTAAACAGCATCGCCACCCTGATGGCCCAGGGCACCCGCGAACAGTTCTCACGCACCGACCAGGTCGCCACCGCCATGCACGAGATGTCCGCCACCGCTCAGGAAGTGGCGCGGCATGCGGCGGAGGCGGCCACGGCGGCAGACGAGGCCGACCACGCGGCCCGCAAGGGCGAGACCGTGATGCAGGCCACCATCAAGACCATTACCGAGATCCGTGGCGAGATCAGCAACACCTCCGAGGTGGTGCGCCGCCTGGAAGCGGACAGTGGACGGATCGGCAAGGTGCTGGAAGTGATTCGCGGCATTGCCGAACAGACCAACCTGCTGGCCCTCAACGCCGCCATCGAGGCCGCCCGGGCCGGCGAGCAGGGCCGCGGTTTTGCCGTGGTAGCCGACGAGGTACGCACCCTGGCCCAGCGCACCGCCGAATCCACGGCGGAAATCCATCAGATCATCGACACGGTGCAGACCGGTGCAGTCAATGCGGTACGCGCCATCGAAAGCGGGCAGACCCGCAGCGAGGCAGGCGTCACCCAGGTCACCGAGGCCGGCGCCACCCTGCAGTTGATCACCGGCGCGGTGGAGGCCATTCGCGACATGAACCGGCAGATCGCCACCGCTGCCGAGCAACAGACCTCGGTGGCCGAGGACATCTCGCGCAACCTCACCGAGATCACCGCCATTGCCACTGCCAACCAGGAAAATGTGCAACGCACCGAGGCCGCCAGCCATAACCTGCAAGACCTGTCCGGGCAACTCAGCCAGGTGACTCAACGCCTAAGCGCCTGAACCCACCCACAGCCTGCCAGCAAAATGCCAGCCTATGCTGGCATTTTGCTTGAAAAACACCTGACCGAGCGGACAGCTCTGCATGCGCATTCTTTTGCAAATGCGAATCTTTGACAGCCTTTGCCGAGGGGTCTACTGTGCCCCTCTTGCCTATTCCCAGGCCCCGCCAACCTGCCAAGGAACCGGAATATGTTGTTGCGTCGCATGCTCATCATGCTCGGCGTCGTGCTCCTCGTGGTACTCGCCCTCGCCGCCTATAAAGGCCTGTCCATCTACCGGGAAGTCCAGATGTTCTCGGCGCCGCAGCCAGCCATTAGCGTGGCCGCCGCCAGCGCCACGGAGATGCCCTGGCAGGAGCGCCTACCCGCCATCGGCACGCTCAAGGCGATCCAGGGCGTGGACCTCACCGTAGAAGTGGGTGGCACTGTACGCGAGGTGCTGTTCCGCTCCGGCGAACAGGTCAGCCTGGAGCAGCCGTTGATCCAGATGGACAGCGCAGTGGAGCAGGCCAGCCTGGCCACCGCCCAGGCCGAACTGGGTCTGGCCCGGGTCGAATTCGAGCGTGGGCGCAGCCTGGTCCGTCGCCAGAGTATTTCCAAGAGCGAGTTTGACCGCCTCTCGGCCGAGCTGCAGAAGGCCGACGCCAGCGTCGCCCAGTTGCAGGCGCAACTGGCCAAGAAGCGCATCCTCGCGCCCTTCTCCGGCACCATCGGCATCCGCCAGGTGGATGTCGGTGATTACCTGTCCTCGGGCACCATCATCGCCACCCTGCAGGATCTGTCCCAGCTCTCGGTAGACTTCTTCCTGCCCGAGCAGGACGCGCCCAAGCTGCGCATCGGCGAGCGTGTGCTGCTCAGCGTGGCGGCCTACCCCGGCGAGCAATTCGAGGGGCAGATCACCGCCATCAACCCCAAGGTCGAGGACAACACCCGCAACCTGCAGGCCCGCGCAGAGCTGACCAACCCGGGTAACAAGTTGCTGCCGGGCATGTTCGCCAACCTGCAGGTCTTGTTGCCGGAAACCCCGCGGCGGGTGGTGGTGCCGGAAACCGCGATCACCTACACCCTGTATGGCAACTCGGTCTATGTGATCGAGGCGCAGCCCGCCGAAGACGATAAGCCAGCCCAGTTGCAGGTGCAGCGGCGTTTTGTCGAGACCGGCGAGCGCAGGGATGGCCAGGTGGTGGTGCTCAAGGGCCTCAAGGCCGGCGAGCAGGTGGTCAGTGCCGGCCAGCTCAAGCTGGATAATGGCGCCCATGTAGCGATCGTCGACGAACAGGCCAAGCCAGTGACCGACGACATCACGCCAGCCCCCTGATTCAAGGCTTTAGGGCCAGCCTGCAGGCACTGCAATTGCCTCAGGCTGGCGCCTATACCAAGCAATAGCCAAGGAACTCGTTATGGCTTTTACCGACCCCTTTATCCGTCGCCCGGTGCTGGCCAGCGTGGTCAGCCTGCTGATCATCCTGCTCGGCCTGCAGGCGTTCAGCAAGCTGACCATCCGTCAGTACCCGCAGATGGAAAACGCCCTGATCACGGTGACCACCGCCTACCCCGGGGCCAACGCCGAAACCATCCAGGGCTATATCACCCAGCCCCTGCAGCAAAGCCTGGCCAGCGCGGACGGCATCGACTACATGACCTCGGTGAGCCGACAGAACCTGTCGATCATCTCCATATACGCACGCATTGGCGCCGACAGTGATCGCCTGTTTACCGAGCTGCTGGCCAAGGCCAACGAGGTGAAGAACCAGCTGCCACAGGACGCCGAAGATCCCGTACTGAGCAAGGAGGCGGCCGACTCCACGGCGCTGATGTATATCAGCTTCTTCAGCGACGAGCTGTCCAACCCGCAGATCACCGACTACCTGTCACGGGTCATCCAGCCCAAGCTGGCGACCCTGCCGGGCATGGCCGAGGCCGAGATTCTCGGCAATCAGGTGTTCGCCATGCGCCTGTGGCTGGATCCGGTGAAGATGGCCGCCTATGGCGTCACCGCTGCTGACGTGAACGATGCCGTGCGCCAGTACAACTTCCTCTCCGCTGCCGGTGAGGTAAAGGGTCAGTACGTGGTCACCAGCATCAGCGCCGAAACCGATCTGAAATCCGCCGAGGCCTTCGCCGCCATCCCGCTCAAGACCCAGGGCGACAGCCGCGTACTGCTCGGCGACGTGGCCCGGGTGGAAATGGGCGCGGAAAGCTACGATGCGATCAGCTCCTTCGATGGCACACCCTCGGTCTATATCGCCATCAAGGGCACGCCGGGGGCCAACCCGCTGGATGTGATCAAGGAAGTGCGCGGCATCATGCCGGCCCTGGAAGCGCAGCTGCCGCCGAACCTCAAGGTGTCCATCGCCTACGACGCCACCCTGTTTATCCAGGCCTCCATCGACGAGGTGATGAAGACCCTGGGCGAGGCGGTGCTGATCGTCATCGTGGTCGTATTCCTGTTCCTCGGGGCGCTGCGCTCGGTGCTGATCCCGGTGATCACCATTCCCCTGTCGATGATCGGCGTGCTGTTCTTTATGCAGCTGATGGGTTACTCGATCAATCTACTGACGCTGCTGGCCATGGTACTGGCCATCGGCCTGGTGGTGGACGACGCCATCGTCGTGGTGGAAAACATCCACCGCCATATCGAGGAAGGCAAGACGCCGTTTGACGCCGCCATCGAAGGTGCCCGGGAGATTGCCGTACCGGTGGTCTCGATGACCATCACCCTGGCCGCGGTGTACGCGCCGATCGGTTTTCTCGAGGGCCT
>JBFHPI010000296.1:0-4686 GCA_041592855.1 Pseudomonas sp. | reverse complement strand
ATAAGCTTTTCCAGCAGGGCTTTCTGCGCCACGGCATCCTTGTCACCGCCTTTGGCATTGCGCGCGACCTTCTGCAGTTGCTTCTCGCAGCTGTCGAGGTCGGCGAAGATCAGTTCCAGTTCGATGATTTCGATATCGCGCTTGGGGTCGACGCTGTTGGCCACGTGGATCACGTTGTCGTCCTGGAAGCAGCGCACCACATGGGCAATGGCGTCGGTCTCGCGGATATTGGCGAGGAACTTGTTGCCCAGGCCTTCACCTTTCGATGCGCCTGCCACCAGGCCGGCGATATCGACGAACTCCATGGTGGTGGGGATGACCTTCTCGGGCTTGACGATCTCGGCCAGGGCATCCAGGCGCGGGTCGGGCATGGGCACGATGCCACTGTTCGGCTCGATGGTGCAGAAGGGGAAGTTTTCTGCAGCGATGCCGGATTTGGTGAGGGCGTTGAACAGGGTGGACTTGCCGACGTTGGGCAGGCCGACGATGCCGCAGTTGAATCCCATGATGTGTCCCTCGCGCGTTGGCGATAAAGAGTTAGGAGGTGGCTTTCTGGCTGTGCAGCTTGCGCATGGCTACGGTCCAGTCGCCTGCGAGGATTTCCGGCAGGACGCCCAGGGCGAAGTCGATGCTGGTGTCCAGCAGCTCCTGCTCGCTGCGCGGGGCGCGGCCGAGGACGAAGTTGGACACCATGCTGCTGTGCCCCGGATGGCCGATGCCAAGCCGCAGGCGGTGAAAGTTATTCTGATTGCCGAGCTGGGCGATGATGTCGCGCAGCCCGTTATGTCCGCCGTGCCCGCCACCCTGTTTGAGTTTGGCGACGCCGGGGGGCATGTCGAGTTCGTCGTGGGCCACCAGTATGGCGTCCGGCGCTATGCGGAAGAAATTCGCCAGAGCCGCCACGGCCTGGCCGCTGCGGTTCATATAGGTGGTGGGGATCAAAAGACGAACATCGCGGCCCTGATGGCTGAATTTACCCACCAGGCCAAAATACTTTTTGTCGAGGCTGAGGTTGACCCGTTCGCGGTCGGCCAGGCGCTCAACGAAAAGGGCCCCTGCATTGTGCCGGGTCTGGTCGTATTCGGGGCCGGGGTTACCCAGGCCGACGATCAGTTGTACGGCAGTCATGTCAGGAGCCCTTTGCTGGAAATCGCCCGGTAGAATCGCATACCGGGCTGGTTTCCGACGCGCTGCGATTACTCGCCGGCGTCTTCTGCTTTCACGCGCGAAGCGTGGATGTTGGATACTGCCAGGTCGTTGCCGTGGGCCAGGGCCACCAGCTCGACGCCTTTCGGCAGCTTGAGGTCGGACAGGTGCAGGGTCTGACCGACTTCAACGGCAGCCATGTCGACTTCGATGAACTCCGGCAGGTCTTTCGGCAGGCAGGAGACTTCAACTTCAACGAGGGTGTGCGAGACTTCGCCGCCCTGCTGCTTGACGCCCACGGAGGTGGCTTCATTGAGGAAGTGCAGCGGTACGTGAGCGGTCAGCTTCTGGCCGGCAACCACGCGCTGGAAGTCAGCGTGCAGGACAAAGCCTTTGGCCGGATGGCGCTGCAGGGCCTTGATCAGGACGCTTTCCTTGGTGCCGGCAACGTCCAGGGTCAGAACGTGGCTGAAGGCCGCTTCGTTTTCCAGCAGCTTGGCCAGTTCTTTGGCCAGCAGGCTGATGGATTGCGGGGCTTTCTCGCCACCGTAGATTACGGCAGGCACCATGGCGACGTTACGACGCAGGCGGCGGCTCGCACCTTTCCCCAGGTCGGAACGCACTTCGGCATTCAGGGCAAATTCAACAGTCATTTCACTTCTCCAAAATAACCAAACCGTCCTTCACGCTTGCGACCAGCGTCCGGACGGTTGGGTAAAAGGCCTTGCCTTCAGGGCAGGGCGGTTGCGCTCAGGGCGTGCTCCGGATTAACGGAACATCGCGCTGATCGATTCTTCATTGCTGATGCGGCGTACCGCTTCAGCCACTACCGGGGCGATGTCCAGCTGGCGAATGCGCGAGCAGGATTGCGCCGCAGCCGACAGCGGGATGGTGTTGGTCACCACCAGCTCGTCGAGCACGGAGTTTTCAATATTTTCAATGGCCCGGCCAGACAGTACGGCGTGTGTGGCATAGGCGAAGACCTTGGCCGCGCCGCGCTCTTTCAGCGCCTTGGCGGCGTGGCAGAGGGTGCCGGCGGTGTCGACCATGTCGTCGACCAGGATGCAGGTACGGCCTTCGACATCACCGATGATGTGCATCACTTCGGAGTGGTTGGCCTTTTCACGACGCTTGTCGATGATCGCCAGGTCCACGCCCAGGCTCTTGGCCACGGCGCGAGCACGCACCACGCCGCCGATATCCGGGGAGACGATCATCAGGTTGTCGAAGCGCTGGTCTTCGATATCGTCCACCAGTACCGGGGAGCCGTAGATGTTGTCTACCGGGATATCGAAGAAGCCCTGGATCTGATCCGCATGCAGGTCGACGGTCAGAACCCGGTCGATGCCTACCACGGTGAGCATGTCAGCCACGACTTTGGCGCTGATGGCCACGCGGGCGGAGCGCGGACGGCGATCCTGGCGGGCATAGCCGAAGTAGGGGATGACAGCAGTAATTCGGGTCGCTGAGGAGCGGCGGAAGGCATCGGCCATCACCACCAGTTCCATCAGGTTGTCGTTGGTTGGCGCGCACGTCGGTTGAATCAGGAAGACATCCTTACCGCGGACGTTTTCGTTGATTTCAATCATGATCTCGCCGTCGGAGAATTTACCGACAGAAGCATCACCGAGGGGAATGTGCAGCTGACGTACGATACGTCGCGCCAGATCGGGGTTGGCGTTCCCCGTAAAGACCATCATCTTGGACACGCGCAGTACCTGCCGGCTGAGGGTATACCTGGATGAGTATAGAAATGGCAGGGGCGGCTGGATTCGAACCAACGCATGCCAGGATCAAAACCTGGTGCCTTACCGCTTGGCGACGCCCCTGTATCCGGTGTTGCTGAATGCCTGAGTTGCCTATCCGCTCCAGGACGGAAATGGCAGGGGCGGCTGGATTCGAACCAACGCATGCCAGGATCAAAACCTGGTGCCTTACCGCTTGGCGACGCCCCTACTGTACAACCCGCTGCTTGCTAAAACCCACAGCTTGCATTCACTTCCTGGCCAGTGTTTCGAGCTTGCGCTGCAACATCGAGATGTTACGGCCCTGGGCAACAAAACTTGGCAAATGGTCTGGAAGTTGGCGGGCGACTTTATCAGCATCGTCCCTATTTGGGAAGCTCCCAAATATACAAGCTCCAGTGCCGGTCAATCTTGCGGGAACAAATTTGTTCAACAAGATCAAAGCGTTACGAACTTCCGGATAACGCTTCTGAACCACCGGCAGGCAATCATTACGACCACCCCCTGCAAGAAGGCTGCGAACTTTAATGGGCGGCGTATCCCGTGTCAACTCGGGGTCGGAGAAAACTTCTGCTGTGCTGACAAAGACTTGCGGAGCGACCACAAGAAACCAGGGTTCTTCCAGTTCGACTGGCGTCAGGCGTTCACCCACGCCTTCGGCGAACGCGGCGCGGCCACGCACGAATACCGGTACATCGGCGCCCAGGCTCAGGCCCAGTGCGGCCAACTGGTCTTCGCTGAGCAGAGCACCCCACAGATGGTTGAGGCCGAGCAGGGTGGTGGCGGCATCCGAGCTGCCGCCGCCGATACCGCCGCCCATGGGTAGGCGCTTGTCCAGCCAGATATCGGCGCCAAGGACGGTGCCCGAATGCTGCTGCAGCAGGCGGGCGGCGCGCACGATCAGGTTGCTGTCGTGGGGCACGCCGTTGATGTGCGTATGCAGGCGGATCTCGCCATCCTGACGCACGCTGAAGCCGAGCTCATCGCCGTGGTCGAGAAACTGAAACAGGGTCTGCAGCTCGTGATAGCCATCTGCGCGGCGGCCGAGGATATGCAGCATCAGGTTGAGCTTGGCCGGTGCCGGCAGAATCAGCTCGGCGCCGGTGGGTATGGCCGGCTGGCTCATAGGCCGAGCTGGCGCGGCTGCCAGTCCTTGATCACCAGGGTGACTTCCAGGTTATGCCCGAACAGCTTGAGGCGTTCGGGCAGGGCGTAGCCATTCTGCTCGGCGTAGCGCTGGTATTCGACCTGCCAGCCGTCCTGCTCCAGGCGGGCCAGACGGCTGTCGCCATCGAGGGTGACGCGGCTCTTGCTATCTGGCGCGGGCAGGCCGCGAATCCACCAGAGCAGGTGGGACACCGGCAGATTGAGGCCCAGTTGTTCCTGCATCAGCTGTTCCGGGGAGGCGGCCTGGTAACGGCCCTGGTTGGCCACTTCCAGCAGGATGGCACCGGGGCGGCCGGTCAGGCGCGCGGCGCCGCGACCCAGGGGGCCTGACAGGCGGATATCGTAGTAGTCCTGACGCTGCAGCCAGAACAGGGTGCCGCTGCCGGAGTCCTGGGGTGCGCGGATGCCGACCTTGCCATTGATCTGCCAGGCATCCAGTTTCGTGATCTGTTGCTTGTGGGCTTGCCAGAGACCGGCGTCGCCCTGACCCTCCAGTGATTCGCGGGGGGTGAGGCCGGCGCAGCCGGTAAGCAGGGCGATCAGACACAGGGCGATAAGGTGGCGCAGTTGCATCAGAGGCTCTCGGCTCCGGTCAGGCGCTGCAGGGTGCTGCGCAGGATGGGACTGT
>JBFHPI010000295.1:0-4691 GCA_041592855.1 Pseudomonas sp. | reverse complement strand
CGCAGCAGATCGGCCTTGCGCTGGGCATCGACGATCGGCTCCACGGCCACCCCGGTGACCAGGCCATCGACGATCTGCAGCTCGTTGGCATACACATAGTCGATGCCCAACTTGGCCTGCAGCTGCTTAGCGAAATAGGTAAAGCCACCGGACAGAATGGCGGTCTTGTAACCCAGGCGGCGCAATTCAGCGAACAGGGTTTCGGCCCCCTCGGTCAGGCGCAAAGAGGCCCCGATGCCTTCCAGCACGTCTTCCGGCAAGCCCTTGAGCAGGGCCAGACGCTCGCGAAAACTGGCGGCAAAATCCAGCTCGCCGCGCATGGCTCGCTCGGTGATCTCGGCCACCTGCTCGCCGACACCGGCGGCCTTGGCCAGCTCGTCGATCACCTCGGCCTCGATCAGGGTCGAGTCCATATCGAACACCGCCAGGCGGCGGTTGCGGCGGAACAGTGAGTCGCGCTGGAAGGCAATATCGACGTTCAGCTCTTGGGCCACGCTAAGAAACTCGGCACGCAGGGCCACCGGATCGGCCGGTTCACCGCGCACCGAGAACTCGATACAGCCCTTGCCCTGCTCGACCGGCATATCCAGAGGCATGCGCCCGGACAGGCGATCGATATGGTCGATGTTCAGGCCATACTTGGCGGTAATGGCGCTGACCCGCTGCAGCTGCTCGGCCGTGACCTTGCGCGTCAGCAGGGTGACGATATGCCGAGCCTTGCCCTGGCCGCCGACCCACTGCTGATAATCCGCCTCGGACACCGGGGTAAAGCGCACCTGCTGGTCCAGTTCATAGGCGGTAAACAGGATGTCCTTGAGCACCGAGGAAGCGCGCTCGGTATCGGGGATTTCCACCAGGATGCCGAACGACAGCGTGTCGTGGATAACGGCCTGGCCGATATCGAGGATATTCACCCCGCCCTGGGCCAGCACGCCCGTGATGGCGGCCGTCAAACCGGGGCGATCTTCGCCGGTGATATTGATCAGGACGATTTCGCGCAAGGCTCGGTCTCCGGGACAGGGTCAGGGGCGGTGGCTTGCAGAAGGCATCACAAGCCGGGGAAAAGGCGCACATTCTACCCATTTTCTGCGGCGAACAGCCACGCACAGCGCTTTGCCCCCTGCCGGGCGGTCGCTATACTGCGCGCCATCTCCAGTCAATATGAGCCGAGCTCTGTGAACCGGCCCACCCCCGCCAAGTCCGATAACTTCTTTATCCTGCTGTTTCAGGCCCTGCGCCAGCGGCGCATCCCCCTGGTACTGCGCATTGCCAGCCACAGCCTGCTGCTGGTGGCCCTGGCGCTGCTGATCTATGCCTGGGTGATCGGCATGCAGTTCAAGCACGCCATGCAGCAACAGGCCGAAGCCCTGGGCACCAGCCTGATCACCCAGACCGCCGCATCGGCCACCGAGCTGCTGGTCACCAACGACATCCTCAGCCTCAACGTGCTGCTCAGCAACCTGGTGAAAAACCCGCTGGTGGCCCATGCCGCCATCTACAGCGTGGACAATCGCATCCTGGCCGAATCCGGCGCTCGCCCTAGCAAGGACATGCTGGGCGAAACCCAGGGGCTGTACTCCACGCCCATCACCTTTCAGGAAGTGATCGCCGGACAGCTGCATATCAGCCTGGATATGCAGCAGTTTCAGCAGCCCATGACCATCAGCCTGCAGAGCATGGGCATCCTCAGCCTGATTCTGCTGGCCCTGACCCTGAGCTTGAGCATGCGCCTGGGCCGGCATATTTCCACGCCGCTGCTGCAATTGCGGGTCTGGCTGCGCGACCCGGACGACCCGGCTCCCGGCGCCGGCCGCCAGGATGAGATCGGCGACCTGGCCCGCCAGCTGCAGAACCGCCTGGTACCTGTACGCCAGGCGCCGTCCAGAGCCGAGCCGCCCCACACCGTGGCCGAGACGTTCGACGAAGAGGACTTTGGCGCAGAAGACTATGCCGAAGCGGATGATCACGACGACCTGGCCCCAGCGCAGGACGAGGCGGACTTTATCGTCCCGGACCTGGGCGATGAGGCCTTCGACGAGCTGGACGAGGCGCAGCGGCGCGACCTCACCCTGGCCAACGACCCGGATGATCCCTTTGCCGATCTAAGGGTCGACCCGGATAACAGCCCGCCCCCCACCTCGACAACGCCGCCAGTAGCACAGAGCTGCGCAGTACTGGCCATCCAGCTCGGCGCCCAGGAACAACTGCGGCGTCTGCCACGGGCCCGACTGCTGGAGTTGCTGCAGCGCTACCGTGATTGCCTGAGCCAGGCCGCCGCCCTGTATCAGGGGCAACTGCATACCCTGAGCGACGGCAGTAGCCTGATGCTGTTTCATCAGCAGCACAGCGGTGATGAATATATAACCCATGCCATCTGCTGCGGCGAGCTGATGCGCGCCCTGGGCCACGCCCTGCAAATCGAAGTGGCCGACAGCGGCATCACCCTGCAGCTGCAACTGGCCCTGAGCAAAGGCGAAGCGCTGCTGGACCTGAGTCAGGGCGACCTGCTATTGAACGAGAGCACCCAGAATGCCCTGGCCCTGTCTCAGCACAGCCGCAACCTGTTGCTGGTGGAGCGCGCCATCGCCGATGACCCACTGGTAGCGGGCTGCGCCCGTATCCGCGCCATCGCCAGCCCCCAGGGTGCCTGCTGTGTGGAGCGTTTGCTGGAACCCTATCCGGCCCTGCTGGAGCGGCAACTGGGGCGCATGCACTAAACCAGCCCCTTCAGGGCGGATTTGGCATAGCCTGGTTCGCTGACCCGCAAGCCCGCGACCTAGAAGCGAAACACCTCACCCTCATTGCGTGACGGTTCGGCCACGGGAATACGCGGCGCGGGCGTCTGGGACGGCGACTTGCTGACAGCGGGTTTGCGCGCCGGGGGCTGGGCGGCGACAGGTTTGGGTTTGCCGTACGCCTTGATAGCCTCCGCCAGCAGCCCGACCAACTGCTGCAGCAACAGGCTCTGGGCCCGCACCTGATCAACCACCATGCCGCGATGCGCCTCCTCCAGGCGGATTAAACGGCCATCAAGCAACTTGCCATCGGCGCTGGCCAGGCGCCATTGCGCTTCCAGCACGGCTGGCTGCTGCGGCCCCGAATCCAGACGCGTAATACTCAACGCCAGCCGCAGCGCCGGCTCAAAACCCGGGCTGGCCGGGGCCAGCTGCACCCGCTGGCTGTCGAGGCGGGCAGCCAGCTGACGCAGCAGCTGCTGGTCAATTTCATTGGCCAGGTTACCAGCCCAGCGGGCATTCTCCGCACTGATCAGGCTGCCGTCGGCCTGGCGCTGCAGCAGGGCCTCACGCTGCAGATAATCGGCGACGGCCACCGGCCCCAGCAGCACGGCCAGGCCCTCTTGCCCACTCGGTGCCTGCCACTCGCCGGCATCCAGCTGATACAGCGGCACCGGCTGATAGCGAACGCACCCAACCAGGCTCAAGCTGCCGACCAGTATCAGGGTCAGCGCCATACGCATTGTGTTCATCACTCCGTCCTGTCGGCGTCACCGCCGGCCTGTGCAAAAAATTATCGGGAACGCGTGAAACAGCGCGCAAACACAGTGTGAAGACTGGCCACCCAGATTCACTGGCCAGCAACCTATCCGATGCGCGCAAGGGCCTCGGTCGAGGCCCTATCATCCAGGCAAACGGCGGCGTACTCCAGCCCGCAGTCCGACTCAGCCTCCCAGTGGCTCCACCAGCAGCCCATCGACCCGCTGGAACCCCCGCGGCAACTTGTTGCCCCGGCGGCCGCGCTCGCCCTTGTAATGTTCCAGATCATCCGCCTTGAGCGTCAGGGTGCGTTTGCCGGCCTGCAGCACCAGGCTGGCGCCATTGGGAAGCACCGCCAGGTCCGTGAGGTATTCCTCGCGGCTGGCGACTCGCTCACCGGGGATACCGATGATCTTGTTGCCCTTGCCCTTGCCCAGTTGCGGCAGATCCGCGACCTTGAACAGCAACAGACGACCCTCGGTGGTCACCGCTGCCAACCAGTCTTCCTCGCGGTTGGCCAGGGGCTTGGGCGGCACCACCAGGGCGCCGGCAGGCAGGCTGAGCAGAGCCTTGCCGGCCTTGTTCTTGGCCTGCAGGTCCTCGCCCTTGACCACGAAACCGTAACCGGCATCCGAGGCGATTACATACAGGGCGTTGTCGTCAGGCAGCAGCACGCAGTCGAAGGTGGCCCCCGGCGGCGGGGTCAGGCGCCCGGTCAAAGGCTCGCCCTGGCCCCGGGCCGACGGCAGCGAATGCGCGGCCAGGGAATAACTGCGCCCGGTTGAATCGATAAACACTGCGTATTGGTTGGAGCGCCCCGGGGCGGCCGCCTTGAAGCCATCGCCGGCCTTGTAGGAGAGGCCGCTGGCGTCGATATCATGACCCTTGGCGCAACGCACCCAACCCTTCTCCGACAACACCACGGTAACCGGCTCGGTGGGCATCAACTCGGTTTCCGACAGAGCCCGGGCCTCAGCGCGCTCGACAATGGGCGAGCGACGCGCATCGCCGTACTTCTCGGCGTCGTCGAGGATTTCCTGGCGCACCAGCTTCTTCAGCTTGGCCTCGCTGCCGAGCAGGGCCAGCAGCTTGTCGCGCTCCTTGGCCAGCTCGTCCTGCTCGCCACGGATCTTCATTTCCTCCAGGCGCGCCAGCTGGCGCAGGCGGGTGTCGAGGATATAGTCGGCCTGCACATCG
>JBFHPI010000294.1:0-4703 GCA_041592855.1 Pseudomonas sp. | reverse complement strand
CTCCTTCCGTGGTCTGGCCCAGGTGCAGCAGGCGACCCTGGCCACTGTGGCGCCCGGCATTGCCGAAGCCCTGATCGCGACCGCCATTGGCCTGTTCGCGGCGATTCCGGCGGTGATTGCCTACAACCGCTTCTCTGCCCGCAGCGACATGCTGATCGGTCGTTACTACACCTTCGCCGACGAATTCCAGGCGATTCTGCACCGCAAGGTGCATACCTCGGACGATTAAAGGGCAGAACCTGTCATGGCGAGAATTCGCAACAGACGCAAGCCGGTTTCCGAGATGAACGTGGTGCCCTACATCGACGTGATGCTGGTGCTGCTGGTGATCTTTATGGTGACCGCGCCCATGCTCAATCAGGGTGTCAAGGTCGATCTGCCCAAGGTCAGCAGCGAAGTGCTGCCCCAGGACAACGACGCCCAGGTGCTGACCATTTCAATCAAGGCCGACAAGACCTACTACTGGAACATGGGCACGGAAGTGGACGTGGAAACCGTGCAGGACCAGGCCATGACCCTGGAGCAAATGACCCAGGCGGTAACCGCTATCATCAATCAGAACCGCAGCATGGGTAAGCAGGTGCAGGTGTTCGTCCGTGGCGACAAGTCGGTGGACTATGGCACCGTGATGGCCGCCATGGGTGGCTTGCAACAGGCCGACGTGGGCAACGTCGGGCTGATCACCGAGGCCCCCTGATGCAGCAACGTGAGCGTGCGCCTTCGGAAAGCCTGTTCTGGCCGGTGATCTGGGCCCTGGCCCTGCACGTGCTGATGTTCGCCATGCTGTTCGTCAGCTTTGCCTTTACCCCGGAGTTGCCACCGGCACGCCCGGTCGTGCAGGCCACCCTGTATCAGCTGCAGTCGCAGAGCCAGGCCACCACCCAAACCAATCAGAAAATTGCCGGTGAAGCGCCGAAGACCGCTGCGCCGCAATTTGAGGTTGAGCAGCTCGAACAGAAAAAGGCCGAAGACCAGAAAGTGGCGGCCGCCAAGGCTGCGGAACAAAAGAAGGCCGAGGAGGCTCGAAAGGCCGAAGCAGTGAAGAAGGCCGAAGCCGAGAAGAAAGCGGCCGAGCAGAAACGCCAGGCTGATATTGCCAAGAAGAAAGCGGCAGATGAGGCCGCGAAGAAAAAGGCCGAAGAAGAGGCCAAGAAAAAAGCGGCAGCGGAGGCGGCGAAGAAAAAAGCCGCCGAAGATGCCAAGAAGACGGCGGCAGCCGAGGCCGCCCAGCGCAAGGCCGTCGAGGACAAGAAGGCGGCTGCTCTGGCCGAGCTTTTGTCCGACAGCGTGCAGCGTCAGCAGGCGCTGGCCGAGACACACGGTGATCAGGTGGCCGGCAGTCTGGATGACCTGATCGTCAAACTGGTCAGCGAGCAGTGGCGCCGGCCGCCTTCGGCACGCAATGGCATGAGTGTGGAAGTGCTCATCGAGATGCTGCCTGATGGCACCATCACCAATGCCAGCGTGACCCGCTCCAGTGGCGACGGCCCCTTTGACAGTTCAGCAGTACAGGCGGTGCGCAACGTGGGGCGTATCGCAGAAATGCAGCAGCTGGATCGCGCCACATTCGATCGGCTTTACCGGCAGCGTCGCGCTGTCTTCAAACCGGAGGACTTAGGTCTGTGAATACCCTGATGCGTATCGCCTTGCTCGGTCTGGCCTTGTTGGTCGGCAGCGCGCAAGCCAATGATCCACTGGTGATCAGCACTGGCACCGACCGTGCCACGCCCATTGCCGTGGTGCCCTTTGGCTGGTCCAGCGGCACCGTGCTGCCCGAGGACATGGCGCAGATTATCGGCAATGACCTGCGCAACTCAGGCTACTTCGAGCCTATCCCGCGGCAGAATATGATCAGCCTGCCGACCCAGGCCAGCGAAGTGATCTACCGTGACTGGAAAGCCCTGGGCGCTCAGTATGTGCTGGTGGGCAATATCCTGCCCAATGCCGGTCGTCTGCAGGTGCAATATGCACTGTTCAATGTGGCGACCGAACAGCAGGTGCTGACCGGCAACGTGGCTGGCGGCACGGATCAGCTGCGCGATATGGCCCATTACATCGCCGACCAGTCCTTCGAGAAGCTGACCGGGGTCAAGGGCGCGTTTTCCACGCGTATGCTCTATGTCACGGCCGAGCGCTTTGGGGTCAACAACACCCGTTACACCCTGCAGCGTTCCGACTATGACGGTGCCCGCGCGGTGACCCTGTTGCAGTCTCGCGAGCCGATCCTGTCGCCGTCCTTCGCCCCCGATGGGCGACGCATCGCCTATGTATCCTTTGAGCAGAAGCGTCCGCGTATCTTCGTGCAGCACATCGACACCGGCCGTCGCGAGCAGATCACCAATTTCGAAGGCCTCAACGGTGCACCGGCCTGGTCGCCGGATGGCAATCGCCTGGCCTTTGTGCTGTCCAAGGATGGCAATCCGGAGATCTATGTGATGGATATGGGCACCCGCCAGTTGCGCCGGGTAACCAACCACTACGCCATCGATACCGAGCCTTTCTGGGGCAAGGACGGTCAGACCCTCTACTTCACCTCGGATCGTGCCGGCAAGCCGCAGGTCTACAAAACCAATATCAACAGCGGTGCGGTGGAGCGCGTGACCTTTATCGGCAACTACAACGCCAACCCGAAATTGTCGGCCGACGAGAAGACGCTGGTGATGATCCATCGCCAGGACGGCTTTACCGTGTTCAAGGTGGCCGCGCAGGATCTGCAGACCAATCGTCTGCGCATACTTTCCGATACAAGTTTGGATGAGTCGCCCACTGTTGCACCCAACGGCACAATGCTAATCTACGCCACCCGCCAGCAGGGCCGGGGAGTCTTGATGTTAGCGTCGACCAACGGACGCGTGAGGCTCCCTCTTCCTACCGCTCAAGGCGAAGTTCGAGAGCCTTCTTGGTCCCCTTACCTGAACTGATGCGGCGCTACACCTTTTTGCTGTAAACATTGCTTAACACACTGGGGTTCATTAGGAGCTATATGATGGAAATGCTGAAATTCGGTAAGTTTGCTGCACTGAGCTTGGCTCTGGCCGTGGCTGTAGGTTGTTCTTCCAAGGGCGGCGACGACAGCGGCGAAGGCGCTGTTGACCCGAACGCTGGCTACGGTGCCAACACTGGCGCTGTTGACGGCAGCCTGAGCGAAGAAGCAGCTCTGCGCGCAATCACCACCTTTTACTTCGAGTACGACAGCTCCGACCTGAAGCCGGAAGCCATGCGCGCTCTGGACGTTCACGCCCGTGACCTGCAAGGCAACGGTGCTCGCGTCGTTCTGGAAGGCCACGCCGACGAGCGCGGTACCCGTGAATACAACATGGCTCTGGGCGAGCGTCGCGCCAAGGCCGTGCAGCGTTACCTGGTACTGCAGGGCGTTTCCCCGGCTCAGCTGGAGCTGGTTTCCTACGGTGAAGAGCGTCCGGTTGCCACTGGCAACGACGAGTCTTCCTGGGCTCAGAACCGTCGCGTCGAACTGCGTAAGTAATTCGATATGCGTACGTGCCGTCGTGCTATGACCGTTCTGGCGCTCAGCCTGCCGCTTGCGGCCTGGGCTGAGCTTTCCATGGCTGATAACACTGCCTATGGCAGTAGCTATCCGCCGGCCGGTTATGGCACGTCCGGTGCCTACGTGGGGGGAGGGGCTGAGGCCCCTGCCTCCGCGCAGGGCATGTTGTTCAACCAGTTGCAGCAGATGCAGCAGGAAATTGCCCAACTGCGCGGCATGCTGGAAGAGCAGCAGAACGAGATTCAGCGCCTGAAACAAGAGAGCCTGGAGCGTTATCAGAGCCTCGATCAGCGCCTGAGTAGTGGTGCAGCGCCTGCTGCGACCCCAGAGAATTCTTCGGCGGGTGGGGCGATCAACGCCAACACCACGCCAACCCCGCCGGCTGGGCAGACTGCTGCCGCACCGGCTGATCCGGAGAAGGAAAAGCTGTTTTATGACGCTGCCTTCGACCTGATCAAGGCCAAGGACTTTACCCGCGCCGCCCAGGCCTTCAACGGCTTTCTCAACAAATACCCAAACAGTCAGTATGCCGGCAATGCCCAATACTGGCTGGGTGAGGTGACACTGGCCAATGGCGATATTCAGGGGGCCGGGCAGGCTTTTGCCAAGGTGGCTCAGCAGTATCCGAGCCACGCCAAGGTGCCGGATGCCCTGTTCAAGCTGGCTGATGTGGAGCAGCGTCTGGGCAATACCGACAAGGCCAAGGGCATTCTGCGCCAGGTGATCGCTCAGTATCCGGGTAGCTCTGCTGCCCAACTGGCCCAGCGCGATCTGCAGCGTTTGAACTGATTGTTGCTGGCGTATTCAGAAAACCCGCGCCAGTCGCGGGTTTTTTCTGTCTACGTGTCAATGGTCTGCCGTGTTTGTCCAACTCCACTGAGCAGGGGTTGGCCTGGATCTGTAGGGTGCGCCGTGCGCACCAAGTCAGGCGGCAAATTGCTGGTGCGCACGGCGCACTCTAAGGCCCTGGGCGCTCTCACGCTCAGTGGCGAAGCTGAACGCAGTACAGGATTGGGGCATCGCCTTTTTTATGGCTTGTCACCCTTCGGGCCGGCGCTGCGCAACGTTAAAAACTGCTACCGGCAGTTTTTTCGTATACAATTCGCGGCCCTTTTCCCGCAACGGAGGCGGACGGCCTGTTTAGCTGTCACGCCCGTGGCTGATATGCAAGAAACCCTGCGAATTACCGAGATTTTCT
>JBFHPI010000293.1:0-4711 GCA_041592855.1 Pseudomonas sp. | reverse complement strand
CATTGTCAGGCTGTTTGTGCCGCCCTGGGTGTGCCGCTGCAGGTGCTCGCCGTGCAGGTGGAAGCGGGCGCCAGTATCGAGCAAGCCGCCCGTCGAGCCCGTTACACCGCCTTTGCCAATAACCTGGCGCCGGGTGAGCTGCTGCTGACCGGCCAGCACGTTGACGATCAGGCCGAGACCCTGTTGTTTCGCCTATTGCGTGGTGCCGGGGTGCAGGGCTTGGCTGCCATGCCGGCCAGTCGCACCCTGGGTGTCGGTCATTTGCTGCGCCCGCTCCTGGGTTGCTCCAGGGCAGAGCTGCAGGCCTATGCCCAGGCCCATGGCTTGGTTTGGGTGGAGGACCCGAGCAACACCGATAGCCGTTTCAGTCGCAACTTTCTGCGTCAGCACGTCATCCCCCTGCTGCTGGAACGCTGGCCCCGGGCACAGGCGAATATGGCGCGTAGCGCCGGGCATCTGCGCGAGGCGGCGCAATTGCTGGACGAGCTGGCTGAGCTGGATCTCAAGGCTGCTGCTATTGAGGGGCCTGAGTACGCCTGGTTGGGGGTGCCGAGTCTGGCGTTGGGGCCGCTGGCGGCGTTGAGCGAGGCGCGCCAGCGCAATGCCTTGCGCTACTGGTTGCGTCCGCGCAGTGCCATGCCCGATAGCGAGCACTGGGCCGGCTGGCAGGCGCTGCGCGATGCCGCAGTCGATGCAGCGCCTGTCTGGTTCGTGGGGGCGGGGCAATTGCGACGCAGTGATGCGCGAATCTGGTGGCTGTCCGATGAGTGGCTGGTGGAACCGGGGGCATTGCCTTTGACGGCGCCGGCCGAGGATTGGCTGGAACTGCCAGCTAACGGTCGGGTTCGCATCGAGGGGCATTTGCCCGCCGGGCAATGGCGCCTGACCTATCGTGTTGGCGGTTAGCAGATGCTGCTGCCGGGGCGTGGTCACCGTGATCTCAAGCGCCTGCTCAATGAGCAGCGCGTGCCGGCTTTTGTGCGGGCGCGCTTGCCCTTGTTGTGGCGTGACGGACAGCTGGTGGCGCTGGCCAATCTGACCGGCCTGGACGGGCCGGCCAATGGCGCCTGGCGATTAATCTGGCAGCCGCCGGGCAGTGATCAAGGTTTGAGCTGCTAAGGCCTTTCCGGTAGACTACGCTCCCGTCTTACTACAGCTTTTGCCGACTCCTCAGGGAATCGGCACGGCTAGCCATTTGCAGATACGTAAGTGGCGGCCTGTTTGGCTTACCTTCGCTTTCCCCGGCGGCATTGGCCGCCTAAACGCAGACTTCTAGGGTTTTTCATGACGCGCTACATATTCGTCACGGGTGGTGTTGTTTCTTCATTGGGGAAAGGCATCGCCTCGGCTTCATTGGCGGCTATCCTGGAGGCGCGGGGCCTGAAGGTCACCATGCTCAAGCTGGATCCCTATATCAATGTCGATCCGGGCACCATGAGCCCGTTCCAGCACGGTGAGGTGTTCGTCACCCACGACGGCGCCGAGACCGACCTGGACCTGGGGCACTACGAGCGTTTCATCCGCACCACCATGACCCAGAACAACAACTTCACCACCGGTCGCGTCTACGAAGACGTGCTGCGCCGCGAGCGCCGGGGTGATTATCTGGGCGCGACCATCCAGGTCATTCCGCATATCACCGACGAGATCAAACGCCGCATCATCAAGGGTGCCGGTGATGCCGATGTGGCCCTGGTGGAAATCGGCGGCACCGTGGGCGATATCGAGTCCCAGCCGTTCCTTGAGGCCATTCGCCAGCTGCGCGTGGAAGTGGGCGCCAAGCGCGCCATGCTGATGCACCTGACCCTGGTGCCCTATATTGCCACCGCCGGCGAAACCAAGACCAAGCCGACCCAGCATTCGGTCAAGGAGCTGCGCTCCATCGGCCTGCAGCCGGACGTGCTGGTATGCCGCTCCGATCACCCGATCGACGTCTCCTCGCGACGCAAGATCGCCCTGTTCACCAACGTCGAAGAACGTGCGGTGATCAGCCTGGAAGACGTCGACACCATCTACAAGATCCCCGGCGTGCTGCATGCCCAGGGCCTGGATGACTATGTGGTGGAGCGTTTCGGCCTGGAGTGCGGCGGTGCCGACCTGTCCGAGTGGGATCGCGTGGTGGATGCCAAGCTGCATCCGGAGCAGGAAGTCACCATCGCCATGGTCGGTAAGTACATGGAGCTGCTGGATGCCTACAAGTCGCTGATCGAGGCCATGAGCCACGCCGGCATCCAGAACCGTACCAAGGTCAACCTGCGCTATATCGATTCCGAAGATATCGAGAACAAGGGCACCAGCCTGCTCGAAGGCGTGGACGCCATCCTGGTGCCGGGCGGCTTCGGTCTGCGCGGCGTGGAAGGCAAGATAAAGACCGTGCAGTACGCCCGCGAGAACAAGATCCCCTACCTGGGCATCTGCCTCGGCATGCAGGTGGCCGTTATCGAGTACGCCCGTAATGTGCTGGGCTGGAGCGATGCCAACTCCACCGAATTCGATGCCGCCAGCACTCATCCGGTGGTTGGCCTGATCACCGAATGGCAGGACGCCACCGGTGAGGTGGAAAAGCGCACCGATGCCTCCGACCTGGGCGGCACCATGCGCCTGGGCGCCCAGGAGTGCCAGCTGCAGGCCGGCTCGCAAGTGCACGCCTGCTACGGCAAGGATGTGATAGTCGAGCGTCACCGTCATCGTTACGAAGTGAACAACAACCTGCTGCCGCAGCTGATTGAGGCTGGTCTCAAGGTGACCGGCCGCTCCGGCGACGGCGCCCTGGTTGAAGTGGTGGAAAGCCCGGATCATCCCTGGTTCGTTGCCTGCCAGTTCCACCCGGAATTCACCTCCACGCCGCGTGATGGCCACCCGCTGTTCAGCGGCTTCGTCAACGCCGCCCTGGCCCAGCAAGCGAAAAAGGCATAAGGCATGACCCAGAAGATCATCAAGGTTGGCACTATCGAGATCGCCAACGACAAGCCCTTCGTGCTGTTCGGCGGCATCAATGTCATCGAATCCCGCGACCTGGCCATGCGCGCGTGCGAGGAGTATGTACGGGTCACCGAAAAACTCGGTATCCCTTATGTGTTCAAGGCCAGTTTCGACAAGGCCAATCGTTCCTCCATCACCTCCTTCCGTGGTCCCGGCCTGGAAGAGGGCATGAAGGTCTTCGAGGAAGTGAAGAAGACCTTCGGCGTGCCGGTGATCACCGATGTGCATGAGCCGCATCAGGCCCAGCCGGTGGCGGATGTGTGCGACATCATCCAGCTGCCGGCTTTCCTCTCGCGGCAGACCGATCTGGTGGTGGCCATGGCCAAGACCGGCGCGGTGATCAATATCAAGAAGGCCCAGTTTCTTGCGCCCCAGGAAATGAAGCACATCCTGACCAAGTGCATGGAAGCCGGTAATGATCAGCTGATCCTCTGTGAGCGGGGCTCCTCCTTCGGTTACAACAACCTGGTGGTGGACATGCTCGGCTTCGGCATCATGAAGCAGACCAACTTTCCGGTGTTCTTCGACGTGACCCATGCCCTGCAGATGCCGGGCGGTCGCGCCGATTCCGCGGGTGGTCGCCGTGCCCAGGTCACCGACCTGGCCAAGGCCGGCATGAGCCAGGGTCTGGCCGGTTTGTTCCTGGAAGCCCATCCGGACCCGGACAATGCCAAGTGTGACGGCCCCTGTGCCCTGCGTCTGGACAAGCTGGAGCCCTTCCTCACCCAGCTCAAGCAGCTGGATGACCTGATCAAGAGTTTCGCGCCGATTGAGACTGCCTGAACGGCAAATTCTCCGGTAAAGTGCGCGGCAGATATTTCCTGACTCCATGGTCAGGTGTCGCCGCCTACGGCCACTGAATCCGGCCGACATCCTTTTACAGCAACAATCTGGAGTGCTTAACGCGATGGCAAAGATCGTCGATATCAAGGGTCGTGAAGTTCTCGACTCCCGCGGCAATCCCACGGTGGAAGCCGATGTAATCCTCGAAGGCGGCATCATCGGCAGCGCCTGTGCGCCGTCCGGTGCCTCCACCGGTTCGCGTGAAGCGCTGGAACTGCGTGACGGCGACAAGAGCCGTTACCTGGGCAAGGGCGTGCTCAAGGCTGTAGCCAACATCAATGGCCCGATCCGCGACCTGCTGCTGGGCAAGGACGCAACCGACCAGAAGGCCCTGGACCGCGCCATGATCGAACTGGACGGCACCGAGAACAAGGCCAAGCTGGGCGCCAATGCCATCCTCGCCGTGTCCCTGGCTGCTGCCAAGGCTGCCGCCAGCGCCAAGGGCTTGCCGCTGTATGCGCATATCGCCGACCTGAACGGCACCCCGGGTGTTTACTCCATGCCGGTGCCGATGATGAACATCATCAACGGCGGCGAGCATGCCGACAACAACGTCGATATTCAGGAATTCATGGTGCAGCCGGTTGGCGCCAAGACCTTCTCCGACGCCCTGCGCATGGGCACCGAGATCTTCCATCACCTCAAGGCTGTACTGAAGGCCCGTGGCCTGAGCACCTCGGTGGGTGACGAAGGTGGTTTCGCACCGAACCTGAGCTCCAACGAAGACGCCCTGGCGGCCATTGCCCAGGCCGTGGCCAACGCCGGCTACAAGCTGGGCGAGGACGTCACTCTGGCTCTGGACTGCGCTTCCAGCGAGTTCTACAAGGATGGTCAGTATGACCTGGCCGGTGAAGGCAAGGTGTTCGATGCCACCGGTTTTGCTGAT
>JBFHPI010000292.1:0-4735 GCA_041592855.1 Pseudomonas sp. | reverse complement strand
GGCAAGGGCAAAAAGGCGAAGGGCACCGGCAGCTTAAGCTGGCCGTCGGCAGGCAGGTGTTCGCGGGTAAGCGCAACCATGGCGCGAATATTCTGCAGACGCAGACCCTGGGGCTGGTGCGGGTCATTGCCGAAGAAATCTTCCCAGTGGCCGAGCACCGCCAGGCGCGGTTGCAGGCGCTGCAGCAGCACCCGGGGATAGGCCGCGGCCTGGTTCCAGGCCCCCACACAGAGCACCGCCACATCCACCCGCTTGCTGTCCGGCAGCTGTGGCGGCAGGCCCAGGGGCGGGCTGCTGGCGGCGTCCTGGTAATGGATGCGGTAGACCGGCCGGCCCTGTTCGTCGAGCAGGTCCACCAGCCAAGCCAGGGTCTGCCCCTCACGCCAGCCGAAGGTGCTGCGCGGCAGTTCAGTCAGGTCCTGGTCATAGCGGCCGGTAAGGAGCTTGATGCCGAACAGGTGCGGCGCATGTTCGCTCTCGATGGCCATGGCGCGGATGCGCCGCCCGGGCGAATGGAACCACTGCCCAGGCTCGGCGCCCCGGGCCATGGCCGCCTCGGCATCGACGATGCGCGAACGCGGGATGACTGCGGCGAGGATATGGCCCATGGTCTTCGAGCCATAGACCCGCGCCTGGGGGCTGTGGGCCTGGAGGATATGCGGCACATCGAGCAGGTGGTCGTAGTGGGCATGCCCCACCAGCAGCATGCTGACATCGGCGGCCGGCGGCATCAGGCGGTCGATCTTGGCTTTATCCGCCAGCACCCGTAGCGGCGGCTGGCCGAGGCTGGCGGGGTTGCTGAAGGACGGCGCAAACAGCAGCGCCTCGCCCTGCCAGCGCAGCAGGTAGCCGCCCACCCCCAGGTATTGCAGGCTGGGCGGCGTTTGCTCGGCACTGCGCCATAAAGGCAGACCGGCGGGATTTTGCGCGCAGCCGGCGAGCAACAGCAGGGCGGCCAGGGCCAGGGAGCGCAGCATGGGAAAGACTCCGAGAGCAAAGCGCCCAGCCTAGGCCGGGCACCACAGCGGGGTCACCCAACTTAGGGCCGGTAGAGTGCACCGGGGGACCAACGCTCAACGCGCCTTACAGCGCATGCTCGCGCAGCAGCAGGGCGAACTGTTCGGCGGGCACCGGCCTGCTGATCAGGTAGCCCTGCAGCTCATCGCAATGCTGGCTCTTGAGAAAATCCATCTGCTCCTGGGTTTCCACGCCCTCGGCCACCACCTTGAGCTCCAGGCTGTGGGCCATGGCGATAATGGCGCGGGTAATGGCGGCATCCTCGCTGCCCGGCGACAGGTCGCGGATAAAGGTCTGGTCGATCTTCACGTAGTCCACCGGGAAGCGCTTGAGGTAGCTCAGGGAGGAATAACCAGTGCCAAAGTCGTCGATGGCCAGCTTGACCCCCAGGTTGCGCAGCTGGTGGAAGGTGGCGATCACGCTCTCGACATTGTCCAGCAGCTGGCTTTCGGTCAGCTCCAGTTCCAGGAACTGCGGCGCCAGGCCAGTCTCTTCCAGCACCATACGCACCAGGCTGACCAGGTTGCCCTGGCGCAGCTGATGCACCGAGAGGTTCACCGACACGCGAATCTGCGCCAGGCCCTGCAACTGCCAGGCGCGGGCCTGCTGGCAGGCCTGGCGTAGAACGAATTCGCCGATGGGGGCGATCAGCCCGGTTTCCTCGGCCAGGGCGATAAAGTCACCGGGCGGCACCAGGCCCAGCTGCGGATGGCGCCAGCGCACCAGGGCCTCGGCGGCACCCAGGCGGTCGTCGGCCAGACACAGTTTGGGCTGGTAGAACACCTCCAGCTGCCCCTCGTCGACGGCCTTGCGCAACTGGTTCTCCAGCTGCAGGCGCTCCAGGGTGCAGGCCTGCAGGTTATCGGTGAAGAACTGGAAGGTGTTGCCGCCCAGGTGCTTGGCGTGCTGCATGGCCATGTTCGCCTGGCTGACCAGGGCCGAGACTTCCCGGGCATTGTCCGGCAGCAGGCTGATGCCGACCGAGGCCGACACCACCAGCTCATGGCCACCCACGGTCATGGGCACGCGCAACTTGGTCAGCAGGCGGCTGGCCAGCCGCGCCAGGCTCGACAGGCTGCCGTAGGAGTCGAGGAGGATGGCGAACTCGTCGCCGGACAGCCGCGCCAGGGTGTCGGCCTCGGGCACCGCCTGGGTCAGACGGCGGCTGGTCTGGCGCAACAGCTGGTCGGCCACTTCATGGCCAAGGCTGTCGTTGAGCAGCTTGAAACGGTCGAGGTTAACGTGCAGCAGGGCGATGCTGCGCCCGCTCTGTCGCGCGCGCTGGCCGGCCTCGTGCAGGCGCTCCTTGAACAGGGTGCGGTTGGCCAGGCCGGTCAGTTCATCGTAATGGGACAGGTAGCGCAGGCGCTCCTCGGCCTCGCGGCGCGAAGACAGGTCGGAGAAGAAGCCGACGATATGGCTGACCCGACCCTGGTTGTCGCGCACCACATTGAGCTGCAGCCACTGCGGGTAAAGCTCGCCGTTCTTGCGCGTCTCGATCAGTTCACCCTGCCAGCTGCCTCGGCTTTCCAGCTCCAGGCGGATCAGCTGGTACTGGCGGCGGCTCTCGACGCTGCTCATCAGCACCGCCACGTTCTTGCCGACCACTTCTTCGCGGCTGTAGCCGGTGACCAGGGTGAAGGCCTGGTTGATCGCCAGCAGGCGGTAGTTGGGGTCGAGGATGACGATGCCTTCGCTGGCCGCCTCGAACACCGTGGCCGACAGCCGCTGCTGCTCTTCCTGCTGCTTGCGCTCGCTGATATTGCGCCGGGTGCCGAGCATACGCCGCACGCGGCCAGCAGCATCCCATTCCACGGCCCGACCCCGGTCCTCGATCCACACCCAGCGGCCGTCGGCATGCTTGATACGGTATTCCACCTGATAGCCGTCGCTGCGCCCCTTCATATGCTCGACCAGGGCGCGGCGCAGCACCGGCAGATCGTCCGGGTGCAGGCGCGGCTTGAGGTCGCGCAGCATCACCTGCACCGACTCGGGCTCCAGGCCGAAGATCTCCTTGAGCCGTGAGTGATGCACCTCATCGCTCTCAAGGTCCCAGTCCCACAGGCCCAGTTCGCTGGCCTCGATGGCCAGGCTCAGGCGTGCCTGGCTCTTGCTCAGGGCGTGGCTGGCGGCGTCCAGTTCCAGGGTGCGCTCGGCCACGCGCATCTCCAGTTCATCGTGGGTCTGACGCAGCTCGCGCTCGGCACGGCGGCGCTGCTCGACTTCCCGTGCCAGCTCATCGTTCAGACCCTCGGCCTGCTGTTTGGCCAATTGCAGATTGCCGATCAGCGCCTGGTTCTGGAAGCGCTGTTGCAGGCTGCGCTGAACCAGACGATTGACCTGCCAGGCCACCACCAGCAGCGACACCAGCAGAATCAGGCCGATCAGCCCCCAACCACGCTGCAGGCTGTTGTCACTCAATAACAAGTAAGCCGCAGGTGGCAGCAGACAGGGCAAGGCGAACGCAAGAAAGGCCGACAGGCTGACGGCATAGGCCACACTGGCCGAGAGAATGGCCGCGGCAATCAGGCCATAAACCACCGCCTGCAGATGGAATACATCTGCCGGCACCAGCACCACGGCAGCGAAGGCCAGGGTCAGCCCCGAGGCGCCGGCGCCAAGGAGAAAACGCCTGCGCCAACGCGGCTCGGCCTGCTGGGCGGGCGTGGCCTGGTTGAAGGCGCGCACCTGCACCAGACGCAAACCGCCGAGCAGGCCCAGCCAAATCAGCCAGCCGGAGAGCAGGCCATGGGCCTGGGAGTCCCACAGCAACAGGGCGCAGGCCACACCATTAAGCAGGGTAAAGAGCGTCGGCACCAATGAGCCCTGATAGAGCAAACGGGTGCGCTCGGCGGCGATATCCGTGGCGAACTGCTGCATGATCTGCCGGGGCGAGTCCGACAGGTCCGCACTGGCCACGGTGGACGAAGTGGATGCGGTCACAGGCGATTTTCTTGTAATGGTTGCCTTGGCGTACCGGAGGTCTCTACAGCCAGGCGCAAAAAACGCCCCCGGAACACGCGCGTCGGCGCAGCATACCCGAGCTAGACGCATCGCCCAAGATCCCCTGGCGGCCATTTGCCAGCCGATCTACCCCTACTTTCGATCAGTGCCGGCCCGCAGATGGCCGCCCAGGCGGGCGCCGACCGCTGATCGGCCTACACCGGTCATGCCGGTTTGCCCTGCCTGCAGCGCGCCCCTAGAATGCCGCGATGCAAAATGATCCCGAACTCCTCCTCGCTTCCCTCAACGATGCCCAGGTCCAGGCCGTGGCCGCTCCGCTCGGCCGGCAACTGGTGCTGGCCGGTGCCGGCTCGGGCAAGACCCGCGTGCTGGTGCACCGTATCGCCTGGCTGATCCAGATCGAAAAAGCCTCGCCCCACAGCATTCTGTCGGTGACCTTTACCAACAAGGCCGCCGCCGAGATGCGCGCGCGTATCGAGCAGATGCTCGGGATGAATCCGGCCGGCATGTGGGTCGGCACCTTCCACGGCCTGGCCCACCGCCTGCTGCGCGCCCACTGGCAGGAAGCCGGGCTGGCGGAAAACTTCCAGATTCTCGACTCCGACGACCAGCAACGGCTGATCAAGCGGGTGATCCGCGAGCTGGGCCTGGACGAGCAGCGCTGGCCGGCCAAGCAGGCCCAGTGGTTTATCAACGGGCAGAAGGACGAAGGCCTGCGCCCGCAGCATATCCAGGCCGGCGGCGACCTGTTCCT
>JBFHPI010000291.1:0-4735 GCA_041592855.1 Pseudomonas sp. | reverse complement strand
TGCTGCTGGCCACCGGACAGATCACCACCCCGGCGAGCCCGCATCTCCTTGAGTACCGGAAATAGCTCGTAGATAAATTCCGGCACGGCCTTGGCCTGGCCTGCGGGGAAACGCGACAGGCCCATCAGCAGGTTCTCTTCCACCGTCAGGCGGCCAAAGATCTCGCGGCCCTGGGGCACATAGGCGATGCCGGCCTGCACGCGCTGGTGCGGCTTGTGGCCGGTGATGGCCTGGCCTTCCCACTGCACGCTGCCGTCCTTGGCCGGGATCAGGCCCATCAGGCATTTGAGCAGGGTGGTCTTGCCCACACCATTACGCCCGAGCAGACAGGTAACCTCGCCGACTTTGGCCTCGAACGACAGGCCGCGGAGGATATGGCTGCCGCCGTAGTACTGGTGAAGTTGTGCAACTTGCAGCATAGGAATGTCCTTAACCGTTGTTCGGTGCGCGCGGCGCACCCTACGGAGCCTGAGCCGAGGGCCTTCAGCGCCCCAGATACACCTCGATCACCCGCTCGTCGTTCTGCACCTGCTCCAGCGAGCCTTCGGCCAGCACGCTGCCCTGGTGCAGCACGGTGACGTGGTCGGCGATCGAGCCGACAAAGCCCATGTCGTGTTCCACCACCATCAGCGAGTGTTTGCGCGCCAGGGACTTGAACAGCTCGGCGGTGAACTCGGTCTCGGCGTCGGTCATGCCCGCCACAGGCTCGTCGAGCAGCAGCAGATGCGGTTCCTGCATCAGCAGCATGCCGATCTCAAGAAACTGCTTCTGGCCGTGGGAGAGCAGGCCGGCCGGGCGATGACGCGAGCTGTCCAGGCGGATGGTGGCGAGCACCTCGTCGATGCGGTCCTTCTGCTCGCCGGACAGGCGCGCGCGCAGGCTGGCCCACACCGACTTGTTGGTCTTCTGTGCCAGCTCCAGGTTCTCGAACACGCTGAGCGCCTCGAACACCGTGGGTTTCTGGAACTTGCGGCCGATGCCGGCCTGGGCGATCTGCACCTCGCTCATGGCGGTCAGATCAAACTGCTCGCCGAAGTAGGCGACGCCGTTGTCCGGGCGGGTCTTGCCGGTGATCACGTCCATCATGGTGGTCTTGCCGGCGCCGTTGGGGCCGATGATGCAGCGCAGTTCACCGACGCCGATATACAGGGTCAGGTCGGTCAGGGCCTTGAAGCCGTCGAAGCTGACGTTGATCGCTTCCAGGGTAAGGATGGTGCCGTGGCGCACGTTGACGCCCTTGCCGACAGTCTTGCCGGTGTCCAGCGCCGGGCCGCTGATGGCTGCGGCCGTATCGAGCATGGCTTCGGGAACGGGAGCGGCTCTCATTGATCCTTCTCCTTTTTCAACAGGCCCACCACGCCTTTGGGCAGAAACAGGGTGACGACGATAAACAGTGCGCCCAGGGCGAACAGCCAGTACTCGGGGAAGGCCACGGTAAACCAACTCTTCATGCCGTTGACCAGGCCAGCGCCGAGCAGCGGGCCGATCAGGGTGCCGCGCCCGCCCAGGGCCACCCAGACGGCGGCTTCGATGGACTGGGTCGGCGCCATTTCGCTGGGGTTGATGATGCCCACCTGCGGTACGTACAACGCGCCGGCCAGGCCGCACAGCACCGCGCTGAGCACCCAGATAAACAGCTTGTAGCCACGCGGGTCATAGCCGCAGAACATCAGACGGTTTTCAGCATCCCTGAGCGCGGTAAGCACCCGGCCGAACTTGCTGCGCGCCAGGCGAAAGCCCAGGTACAGGCTGCCCACCAGCAGCAAAACGGTGGCGATAAACAGTGCGGCGCGAGTGCCGGCGGCGGTGATGTCGAAGCCGAGGATGCGGGTAAAGCCGGTAAAGCCGTTGTTGCCGCCAAAGCCGGTCTCATTGCGAAAGAACAAGAGCATGCCGGCGAAGGTCAGGGCCTGGGTCATGATCGAGAAGTACACGCCCTTGATTCGCGAGCGGAAGGCAAAGAAGCCGAATACCAGGGCCAGCAGGCCGGGCGCCAGCACCACCAGGCACAGTGCCCAGAGGAAGTTCGAGGTGCCGTACCAGTACCAGGGCAGCTCGGTCCAGGCGAGGAAACTCATAAAGGCTGGCAGGCCGTCGCCGGCGGCTTCGCGCATCAGGTACATGCCCATGGCGTAGCCGCCCAGGGCAAAGAACAGGCCGTGGCCCAGCGACAGCATGCCGGCGTAGCCCCAGACCAGGTCCAGGGCCAGGGCGACCACGGCGTAGCAGAGGATCTTGCCCACCAGGGTCAGGCTGTAGGCCGAGACATGCAGGGCATGCTCGGCCGGCAGCAGGTGCAGCAGCGGCATGGCGATCAGCACGGCCAGTACCAGCAGGCCGAGGGCCAGGGAGAGTTGCGGGCCGAGCTTGGCGCTGGCCCGGGCCAGCAGCGTTTGGTTGAGTGGCATGGTCATTGGGGCATGCTCGCGTCAAGGGACGAACCGCGGTGCAGGCTGCCGGCGTGCAAGGCAAGGCGCGGGGCGCAGCTGATGGTCATTCCCTCGGCAAGCCCCGCAACGCTGCATGGCGCGTCGGCAGTCGCAACCCGAAGGGCCGCTGACTCGATGGCGGCTGGGGCATCCAGATTTTGTGGTCTTGGCAGCATTTTTCTATTCCTTCTGCGTGCCGCCGCCAGCGAGGCAGCGGCGCGGTCGTCAATTGGCGTGAGCAGGCCCCGTTTAGTCGATCACCCGTCCTTTCAGTGCGAACAGACCCTGCGGGCGTTTCTGGATAAACAGGATGATCAGCGCCAGGATGAGGATCTTGCCCAGCACGGCGCCGATCTGCGGTTCGAGGAACTTGTTCAGCACGCCCAGGCCGAAGGCGGCGGTGACGCTGCCAGCCAGCTGGCCGACGCCGCCGAGCACCACCACCAGGAAGGAGTCGATGATATAGCTCTGCCCCAGATCGGGACCGACGTTGCCGATCTGGCTCAGGGCCACGCCGCCGAGGCCGGCAATCCCCGAGCCCAGGCCGAAGGCCAGCATATCCACGCGACCGGTCGGCACGCCGCAGCAGGCGGCCATGTTGCGGTTCTGCGTCACCGCGCGCACGTTCAGGCCCAGGCGGGTCCTGTTCAGCAGCAGCCAGGTCAGGGCCACGACAAACAGGGCGAAGCCGATAATCACGATGCGGTTATAGGGCAGCACCAGGTTCGGCAGCACCTGCACGCCACCCGACAGCCAGTAGGGGTTGGCCACCTCGACGTTCTGCGCGCCGAAGGTGACGCGCACCAGCTGGATCAGGATCAGGCTGATGCCCCAGGTGGCCAGCAGGGTCTCCAGCGGGCGGCCGTAGAGATGGCGGATTACCGTGCGCTCCAGAGCCATGCCGATGCAGGCGGTGACCAGAAAGGCAATGGGCAGGGCGAGCAATGGGTAGAGGGCCAGGTAATCGGGGGCCAGGCGCTGGAACATCAGCTGCACCACGTAGGTGGTATAGGCGCCAAGCATGAGCATTTCGCCGTGGGCCATATTGATCACCCCGAGCAGGCCGAAGGTGATGGCCAGGCCGAGGGCGGCGAGCAGCAGGATCGAACCCAGGGACAGGCCGCTAAAGGCCTGGCCGAGCAGTTCGCCGATCAGCAGCTTGTTTTTCACCTGGGCCAGGCTTTTTTCGGCGGCGCTGCGCACGGCGGCGTCGCTTTCCTCGCCGGCCAGCAGGCTTTCCAGGCGCGTGCGGGCCAGCGGGTCGCCGGTCTGGCCCAGGCGCTCCACAGCGGCCAGGCGTACGGCTGGGTTGTTGTCGCTCAGTTGCAGGTTGGCCAGGGCCAGGGTAATGGCGTCCTGCACGCGCTCGTCGTCCTCGGCGGCCAGACGGCTTTCCAGCAGTGGCAGCAGGGCTGCCGGGGTATTGCGTTGCAGCTGTTGGGCCGCGGCCAGGCGCAGGGCTGGGTCAGTGTCGAGCAACTGGTGGCTGGCCAGGGCCGTGGCGGTCAGCCCGCGCAGGCGGTTATTCAGGCGCAGTTTGCGCGGCGTGCCATTGGCCTCGGTGGCGCCATCGGCAGCCAGCCAGGTGCCGGCCTGTTCGATAAAGGCACGCTTGTCGGCGTCGCTGCCAACGCGGTTCTGCTGCAGCGCCTGCAGCAGTAGCAGGCGTTCAGGGAGGGGCACGGCGGCCCAGCTTTGCAGCAATTTGGCCTGCTTGGCCGGGTTGGCGACGACAAAGGCGTCGGCCTCGCCGGCGCTGGCAGCCAGGGGCAGCAGCACCAGCAGGCTTAGAAGAATTCGGGTAAGGGCAGTAGGCATGGGACTTCCTTGGCGTAGCCCGGATGCAATTCGGGCGCGGTCTTCCCGGATTGCATCCGGGCTACAGCGACCCTCTCTCCCACCCCCTCTCCCGCCAGCGGGAGAGGGGAGGCAAGCACGCCCAGCGTGTCATCCCGTGGCGGGGAGAGGGCTGTGCCTTAGTTCGACTTCACCGCGTAATCCGGTTTCTTGTCGTTGCCTTCGATATAGGGGCTCCACGGCTGGGCGCGGATCGGGCTGTCGGTTTCCCAGACCACGGAGAACTGCCCGTCTTCCTGGATTTCGCCGATCATTACCGGCTTGTGCAGGTGGTGGTTGCTCTTGTCCATGGTCAGGGTGTAGCCGCTCGGCGCCTCGAAGGTCTGGCCGTAGAGGGCTTCACGCACCTTGTCGACATCGGTGGTGCCGGCCTTTTCCACGGCCTGGGCCCACATGTTGATGCCCACGTAGGTGGCTTCCATCGGGTCGTTGGTCACCGCCTTGTCGGC
>JBFHPI010000290.1:0-4737 GCA_041592855.1 Pseudomonas sp. | reverse complement strand
TTCTGCTCGGCACCCTCTATCCGCTGGTGCTGGATGCCCTGACCGGGGCCAAGCTATCGGTCGGCCCGCCTTACTTCGATGCCCTGTTCGTGCCGCTGATGGGCCTGCTGATGGCGATGATGGCGGTGGGCGTGCTGGTGCGCTGGAAGGACACGCCGCTGAACTGGTTGCTGGGCATGCTCGCCCCGGTGCTGATCGCGACCGTGGTGCTGGCCGTGATCCTGACCTTCGTCCATGGCGACTTCAGCTGGGCGGTGCTGGGTGTCTGCTTGCTGGCCCTGTGGGTGGTGCTCGCCGGTGTGCGCGATATCCGCGAGAAGACCCGGCACAAGGGTCTGCTGCGCGGCCTGCCGAGCCTGACCCGCAGCTACTGGGGCATGCAGATGGCGCACCTGGGCATGGCCGTGTGCGCGGTGGGCGTGGTGCTGACCAGCGTCGGCAGCTTCGAACGTGACATGCGCATGGCGCCGGGCGAGTCGGTGGAGATGGGCGGTTATCGCTTTGTCTTCGAGGGCGCGGTGCATTTCGATGGGCCCAACTTCAGCTCCGACAAGGGCACGGTGCGGGTGCTGCAGGGTGAACGGCAGATCGCCGTGTTGCACCCGGAAAAACGCCTGTACACCGTGCAGCAGACGGTGATGACCGAGGCCGGCATTGACGCCGGCATCACCCGTGACCTCTTTGTCGCCCTGGGTGAGCCCCTGGAAGACGGGGCCTGGGCGGTGCGTGTGCATATCAAGCCGTTCGTGCGTTGGATCTGGCTGGGCGCCTTGCTGATGGGCCTGGGCGGCTTCCTGGCGGCAGCGGATCGGCGTTACCGACTCAAGGTGCGCACCAAGGTGCGCGAAGCCCTGGGACTGGCGGAGGCACAGGCATGAAACGACTGATTCTGCTGCTGCCACTGGCAGTGTTTCTCGGGGTGGCGGTATTTCTCTATCGCGGCCTGTTTATGGACCCCTCGGAGCTGCCCTCGGCGCTGATCGGCAAGCCGTTCCCGGCTTTCAGCCTGCCTTCTCTGGACGACCCCGAGCGGACCCTCAGCGAGGCCGACCTCAAGGGCCGTCCGGCCCTGGTCAACGTCTGGGCCACCTGGTGCCCATCCTGCCGCCATGAACACCCGGTGCTCAACCAGTTGGCCGAGCGCGGCGTGCTGATCCATGGCGTCAACTACAAGGACGAGCGGGGCGCGGCGCAGAAGTGGCTGCGCGAGCTGCATAACCCCTACCAGCTGAATATCGAGGATGCCCGCGGTACCCTGGGCCTGGATCTGGGCGTGTATGGCGCCCCGGAGACCTTCTTTATCGACGCTCAGGACATTATCCGCCACAAGTTCGTCGGCACCATCGATGAACGCATCTGGCGCGAGCAGCTGGCGCCCATCTACCAGTCCCTGGTCGACGAGGCTACGCCATGAAACCCTGGATCAGTACTGTGGCATTAAGTCTGGCGCTGGTGGCCAGCAGTCAGGCGGCCATCGATACCTACGAGTTCGCCAGCGAGGCCGAGCGTCAGCGCTACCGCAGCCTGGTGGAAGAGCTGCGCTGTCCCAAGTGTCAGAACCAGAATATCGCCGACTCCGACGCCCCCATCGCCATGGACCTGCGTGAGCAGATTTTCCGCATGCTGGAAGAAGGGCAGAGCAACGAGCAGATCGTCGAGTTTCTGGTCAGCCGCTATGGCGACTTTGTCCTCTACAAACCGCCGGTAACGGCGCGCACCCTGCTGCTCTGGTACGGTCCGGCAGTATTGCTGGGGGCGGGCTTTGTTCTGCTTGGGGTGATCGTGCTGCGCCGGCGTGGCAAGTCGGCAACCCTGGCCAGTGGCCTATCAGCTGATGAACAGCAACGCCTGGCGGCGCTGCTCAAGCAATCGTCCGTGGATAACAAAGACTGATGATCGAATTCTGGTTGTGCGCCGGTCTGCTGTTGCTGACCGCTTTGGCGTTTCTCTTGCTTCCCGTGGTGCGTGGGCGTGGTGTCCAGGCCGAGGAAGACCGTACGGCGTTGAATGTCACCCTCTATCAGGAGCGCCTGCAGGAACTTCAGGCCCAGCATGCCAGCGGTGCACTGGATGACGCCCAGCTGCAGCAGGGCCGTGACGAGGCGGCCCGTGAGCTGTTGGCCGATACTGAAGGCGGCGAGCAGCTGCGCAAGCGTGGGGTGCTGGGCCGCAAGATTCCCTTTGCCGCCGCCCTGCTGATGCCGGTGCTGGGCTATTTCCTCTATATGCACTGGGGGGCCATTGATGAGCTGGAGCGGGCGCGTAATTTCGCCAATCAGCCGCAGAGCATCGAAGAGATGACCGCGCGTCTGGAAGCCAATCTCGAGAATAATCCCGAGTCTGCCGAGGGCTGGTATTTCCTCGGCCGCACCTATATGGCCCAGGATCGTGCCGGCGATGCGGCCCAGGCTTTCGAACGTGCCATCGGCATCGCTGGGCGCGCCCCGGAGCTGCTCGGTCAGTGGGCCCAGGCCCTGTATTTCGCCGGCAACAAGCAGTGGAACGAGCAGCTGCAGGAGCTGACCGACGAAGTGCTAAAGGCTGACCCCGAGGAAGTCACCACTCTCGGCCTGCTGGGCATCGCCGCCTATGAGGAGGGGCGCTACCAGGCCGCCGTGGATTACTGGCAGCGTCTGGTTGCCGTGCTGCCCGACGGCGACCCCTCGCGTCAGGCCATCGAGGGCGGTATCGCCCGGGCGCAGCAGGAACTGGGGCAGGTTGAAGCACCTGAAAAGCTGACTGAGGAAGCCGCCCATAGGCTGAAGGTCGAGGTGCAACTGGCCCCCGAACTGCTGGCCCAGGTGCAGGCCGATGATAGTGTGTTTGTCTTCGCCCGTGCGCTGTCCGGGCCGCCCATGCCGCTGGCGGTCAAGCGTCTGCGCGTGGCCGATCTGCCGGCCCAGGTCAGCCTGTCCGACAGCGATGCGATGATGCCGCAGCTCAAGCTCTCGGCCTTCGAGCAGGTCGAACTGGTGGCCAGGGTGTCCCGCGCTGGCAATGCCACTGCAGGCGAGTGGATTGGCCGCAGTCAGGCCCTGGCCAGTGACTCGACTGAGCTGCAGCAACTGGTGATCGATCAGGCCGATAGCCCGGCGCCATAGGGCATCGACTGACCCTGTTCGCTACTTAGTGGGCCGGGCAGGGGCTGGCCGGCCTGCGGGCAACGTCTGCCTCGAAGTCCTCGATCAGCCGGCAGATGGCCTGGCCGTCTGGGGCGCATTCGCCCTTGTCGGCCCAGCTGCCCAAAGCCTTTTCCATCACCGCCGCCAGGCGCGTGCATTCCTCTATATGGGCCTTTAGCTCGTTCAGCCTGCCTTGCATCAGTTCCCGTACATCCGCACAGGGTGCCTGACCCTGGTCGGCGCTGGCGAGGATGCGCTGGCAATCCTTGAGGCTGAAGCCCAGGCGCCGCGCTCGGGCGATAAAGTGCAGGCGTTGCAGATCCCGCGCCGGGTATTGCTGATAGCTGTTATGGGGATCGCGGCTTGGCCTGAGCAGGCCCAGATCGGTGTAATGGCGTACGGTTTCGGCGCTGACGCCGGCGGCCTTGGCCAGTTGCGAAACACGCATATAAAACTCCGCAAGTCATCGACATCATCAGTCTAAAACCCTGGGGCGGCCCCCAGGTCAAGGCGGCTTTACTCGGCAATCAGCAAGTTGCGCGACTCATGGTAGAAGTAGCGCATTTTCTCGTACTCGAAGGGCGAGTTGAGCTGGCCATAGCGGAAGTTCACCGTGGAGCGCTGATCAACCACTTCAAGCAGGGTGATCGCGGGGTGCTCGCGACTGGCCTCGGCTACGTTTAGCCAGTTCACCTGACTGCTCAGGTTGAAGTCCACCACCAGACCGCCGCTGTCGCGCAGATTGGAGGGTCCCAGCAGCGGCAGCATCAGGTAGGGGCCGGCCGGTACACCGTAGAAGCCCAGGGTCTGGCCAAAGTCTTCCTTCTGCTTGGGCAGGCCCATGCGCGTGGCCGGGTCCCACAGCCCGGCCACACCGATTGTGGTGTTGAGCAGCAGGCGGGCGGTGGTCTGCATCGAACGCTTGCCCTTGAGCTGCAACAGGCTGTTAAGCAGATTGGGTACATCTCCCAGGTTACGGAAGAAGTTACTCACACCACTTTGCACCAGGTTGGGTGTGACATAGCGATAGCCATCAACGATGGGCAGGAAAACCCATTCATCGAAGCGGTAATTGAAGTGGTAGACCCGGCGGTTCCAGGGTTCCAGGGGGTCGTGCACGCGCAGGGCGCGCAGGCTGGAGCGCTCGAATTCATGCTGATCAAGAGCAGGGTTGAACTGCAAGTGCTGCAAAGGCTGCTTGAAACCGTCCTCTTCGACCTGGTGCTGGGCCAGGACCAGGGGGCTGCCGAGCAGCAGACCAAGCAGTAATAGACGACAGGACTTAACCACGGAAGAACTCCAGAATGGCGGCGCTGTTGACGTGAGAGTTGAGGTTGCCGCAATGGCCACCGTAGGGGTAGACCGTCAGGCGCGAGCCCAGGGTGCGGCGCAGAAAGCCCAGATCGCCACTGCCCAGGATCAGGTCGTCGGCGTTGTGCATCACGCCCAGCTTGTCGCTGCTTTTCAGGTAGTCCTCGATGGCATACAGGCTGACGTCCTGGATCAGCTGTTCCAGGGTCTGTCCCCCGTAGCGGGCTTGCCACACCGGCATCAACTGCTCGTTCAGATAACACTCGAAATCGCACTGCAGGGCCTCGCGGAAAAACGGCGAAAG
>JBFHPI010000289.1:0-4746 GCA_041592855.1 Pseudomonas sp. | reverse complement strand
GCTGCAATCCGCCTGGGCCTGGCCCGGCACCACGCGGGTCTGGGTACACACCTGCAGCCTGGATCACCCCAGTGCCCTGGCCAACTATCAGGCCCGTGGTCTGCGCATCTACCGTGAGGAAGTGACGCCGGCCGGGCCCTGAACCCTGGTCTACCCTTGCAGGGTCACTTATATCAGGAGCCCTGCCATGCGCCATCTACCTCTTAACCCCTTGATCCTTTGCCTTTGCCTCGTGCCAAGCCTGGCCAGTGCGGTCGATCTGCAGCCGGGCCTGTGGGAGATCAGCTCGCAGCAGATGCAGGTCGATGGCCAGGCCATGCCGGGGATGCAGCAGATGATGGAACAGATGAAGAGTCTGCCCCCCGAGCAGCGTCAGATGATGGAGCAGATGATGGCCCAGCAGGGCGTTCAGCTGGGGGATCAGGGGGTACGTATCTGTATCAGTGCCGAGCAGATCGCCAAGCAGGATTTCGCAATGCCGGATCTGAAGGAGGGCTGTCGCCATGAGATTGTCGAGCGCAGTGCCCAGGCGTGGAAGTTCCGTTTCAGCTGCCCGGATGGCGACGGTGAAGGGGAAACCCGCTTTATTGAGGGCAAGGCCTTCCACAGCCAGTTTCGGGGTATGCATGGAGGCAAGAACACCCGTATGGAGAGCCACGGACGCTGGATCGCTGCGGACTGTGGCGGTTTGCCGCCTCAGTGAGTCGGGTTTGCCGTGGCAGGCTCGATAATGCCGTGGCGCCGCTTGAGTGCTTCGACCCGCTCGGCCTGGCTGCGCAGAAAGGCATCGAACTGTTCGATTACCTGCGGGTACTGGATGCTGGAGAGAAAATAGTGATCGTCCAGATAGTCCAGGCTGGGGTCGAACACCAGGGCGCCAGGTTGACCCATCAAGTCGAGCTGGTGCGCCACCACCTGGGGGTTGAGGTAGACCGCATCGACCCGGTCACTCAAGGCCATGGCCAGTAACGAGTCGATCTGATTGGCCTGGATCAGCAGGATATGCCCGGTCTGGATATCGTCCAGATAGGGCCAGGGTGTAAAGCCGCGCTGGGTGCCGAGGCGGCGGATCCGCTGTTGCCCCTGGCCCAGATACTGGGGCTTGACCATAACGCCGTCGATGGCCGGCGCAGCGGTCTGGCTGTAGAGAATGTTGTGACCGGCCTTGAGGTCGGCATTCCAGCGCGGATTGTCGGGGTACTTGAAGTCCACCCGGCCGTGCAGGAAGTCGCTGAGCAGGCGCCTTACCGGCAGGGGCTGGTAGACGAACTCATAGCCCTGATGGGCAGCGAAGGCATCCAGCAACTCGCGGCCATAGCCCAGGTAGCGACCCTCGTCGACGCTGGAGTAGGGCATATAGGGCTGCAGTTCTACCCCGATCCTGAAGGTCTGGGCCTGCAACGACGCACTGAGCACGAAGGCCACGCCGGCCAGCAAGGTGACAACTCTCATCGGGCAGACTCTTATTGGAATAGAACATCCGGTCTATACCAACCATAGCCAATCGGCTGTGACTCGGGGAAGTATCCGCAGCAGTTAAATTGACCCATTTGCCAGAAATGCGCCCTCCACAGGACAGGCAAGCCCCGCCGATTATGGCCTTGCGCCTGCAAACATGGCCCATGGCTGTTACCCTGTACTGCTAAGTCGCCTCGCTTGCGGCTGAACGAGTAGGGCAATCCCGTCCTCGTGCGCGTAAAGCGTGCCACACGTCAAAGGAGCAACCCCCCATGGGCCAACACCCTTCGTCTGACACGACCCCGCTACCAGATGCGGAAAATCTGGACGGCATCCCGGCCCCCAGCGGCGATGCCAATCTGATCGACACCGACTACGTGATCGGTCAGGACAACATTCAGGGTCAGTTTTCCTTTTCTTTGGATATCCACGGCAAGGTGTTCAGCATCTCCGCCATCACCGCCGTGATCTTCGTGATCCTCGCCCTGGCGCTGCAGAATCAGGTCGAACCCCTGTTCAGTGCCCTGCGCAGCGCGATTACCAATAACCTGTCCTGGTTCTTTATCGGCTCGGCCAATATCTTCGTTCTGCTCTGTTTGGGCCTGATCGTCTCGCCTCTGGGCAAGGTGCGCATCGGTGGTATGGAAGCCAAGCCGGACTACTCCTACCTCAGCTGGTTTTCCATGCTGTTCGCCGCCGGCATGGGCATCGGCCTGATGTTCTACGGCGTGTCCGAACCCATGTCGCATTACAGCTCGGCCATGGCCGGGATCAGTGTCGGCGAAGACGGTCTGCGTACCGATTGGGCGCCCCTGGGGGCCGCTGCGGGCAATAGCGAGGAGGCGGTGCGCCTGGGCATGGCTGCCACCATCTTCCACTGGGGTCTGCACCCCTGGGCCATCTACGCCATCGTCGCCCTGGCCCTGGCGCTGTTTTCCTTCAACAAGGGCCTGCCGCTGTCGATCCGTTCGATCTTCTACCCGGTTTTGGGTGAGCGGGTGTGGGGCTGGCCGGGTCATGTGATCGACATTCTGGCGGTGTTTGCCACCCTGTTCGGCCTGGTCACCTCTCTCGGCCTGGGCGCCGAACAGGCCGCTGCCGGGGTTGAATACCTGTTCGGCATCGAAGCATCGGATACCAGCAAGGTGTTGCTGATTATCGGCATCACTGCCATTGCCCTGGCCTCGGTGGTCGCCGGGCTGGACAAGGGGGTCAAGCGCCTGTCGCAGATCAATATGGGCCTGGCCCTGGCCCTGCTGCTGTTTGTGATCATCGCCGGGCCGACCCTGGCCATCCTCACCGGCTTCTTCGATAACCTGGGCGCCTACATGCAATACCTGCCGGCGCTGTCCAACCCCATCGGTCGTGAGGACGCCAACTTCAGTCAGGGCTGGACTGCCTTCTACTGGGCCTGGTGGATCAGCTGGTCGCCGTTCGTGGGCATGTTTATCGCCCGGGTCAGCCGTGGCCGCACCGTGCGTGAGTTTTTGATCTCGGTGCTGCTGGTGCCCTCCCTGGTCTCGGTACTGTGGATGACCGCTTTCGGTGGTACTGCGATCAACCAGCTGCTGGTGGATGGCTTTACCGGCGCCCAGCAGGCTGGTCTGGAGCTCAAGCTGTTCAGCATGCTCGGCGAGCTGCCGCTGACCGCCATCACCTCCTTTATCGGCATCGTGCTGGTGGTGGTGTTCTTTATCACCTCCTCGGATTCCGGTTCCCTGGTGATCGACACCATCACCGCCGGTGGCAAGGTCAATGCACCAGTGCCGCAACGGGTGTTCTGGGCCAGCATGGAGGGCGTGATCGCCATCGCGCTGCTGCTTGGCGGCGGCCTGGTGGCACTGCAGGCCATGGCGGTTTCGACGGGACTGCCCTTTACCCTTGTGCTGCTGGTGGGCTGCGTGTCCATCGTCAAGGGGCTGCTCAGCGAGCCCCGCTAAGCGCCTTGGGTGAGCTGTGCAAGAGCGCGCCTTTGGGCGCGCTTTTTAATGCGCCGGTGTTATTGCTGAGTGGCTGGGGAAGTTAACAACAGCGCTGAGGTTTTCAGCCCAGGTATGGTGAGTGCCTTCGCCCATGGCGTCCAACGCGGCCGTTATAAACTCAATAAACACCCTGACTTTAGCCGGCAAATAATCACGCTTGGGGAAGATGGCGAATACACCGCTGTCCGGTTGTGGTGGCCGGTAGTAAGGGTAAAGGGAGACCAGGGCGCCACTGTGCAAACCCTGTTTTGCCAGAAAGTGCGGGAGCTGAGCAAAGCCCAGACCATCCGCGCACATATGCGCCATGGCTTCACCATCATCGGTGATATGGCGACGTTCCAGTTCATAGGGCTGGTAATGGCCGTTAGGGTCGGGCAAGAAAATCGGCTGCAACTGTTGGCTTTCCTTGATGCGAAAACCAATCCAGCTGTGCTGATGAAAATCTTCGGCATAGCGCGGTATGCCTTGTGTTTCCAAGTACTGAGGTGACGCACAGACAAGAAAGTCCATGGGGCTGAGCCGCCGAGCCACCAGGCGGCTGTCTTTCACATAGCCCGTACGCAGGGCGATATCGATTTCATGCTCGATGATATCCAGATGCAGGTCATTGATTTCAAGCTCCAGCTTGATCGCCGGATAACGCTGGCAGAAGGCCTGCAACAAAGGACGAAGATAGAGGTGACCGTAGCAGGCCGCCGAATTGATACGCAGGGTGCCACTGGGTGAGTCATTCAGCTGTTTCAACTCGTCTTCGCAGGCACCGAGGTCTTGAATCAGTTTACGTACAGTACCGGCATAGCGCTTACCGGCCGCGGTAATCCGCAACTGGCGGGTGGAACGCTGGAACAGGGTCAGCTGTAGCTGGGCTTCCAGACGGCCTATTGCCTTGCTGACGGTAGACGGGTCGGTGTCACAGGTCTTGGCTGCCGCGGCGAAGCTCCCCCCGTCGCAGGTGGCCAGAAAGAGTTCCAATAAGCGCAGTTTATCCATGCCTGACTCGATATATGCCGTTTGCGACCGGCCGAGCATAGCATGGGCATTCGTGAATACTATTCACGAGTCAAAGGGCGGATGTTCTATTTTTCTGTTTTTCCGGATGACTCATATTCAGCGCCCAGCAATAAGCCGTGTTGCTTGAGTGAGGCGCTATGTTGAACACAATACCCATCAAGACGTTATGGACCTACTTTTCTCTGGCCTTTATCTGCATGGCTGGATTGGCCTATATCAATTTTCTGCCAGGTGTCGTGAGTGCATTAGCAGGCGGTATAGGGTTCAGCGAGGTAGAGGCCGGGCAGATTGTCGC
>JBFHPI010000288.1:0-4796 GCA_041592855.1 Pseudomonas sp. | reverse complement strand
GCTGCCGGCGGCCTGCGTGCAGGTGGTGGAAACCACCGACCGCGCCGCGGTGGGCGCGCTGATCAGCATGCCTGAGTTCGTCGACGTGATCGTGCCGCGCGGCGGCAAGGGCCTGATCGAGCGCATCAGCCAGGACGCGCGGGTGCCGGTGATCAAGCACCTGGACGGCATTTGCCATGTCTATGTCGACGCTCAGGCCGACTTGGCCAAGGCCAGCGATATTGCCTTTAACGCCAAGACCTACCGCTACGGTATCTGTGGAGCCATGGAAACCCTGCTGGTCGACCAGGCCGTGGCCGCGGCCTTTCTGCCGGCCATGGCCGAGCGTTTTCGCGCCAAGGGCGTGGAATTGCGCGGCTGCGAGCGGACCTGTGCGCTGATCGAAGCCAAACCGGCCACGGACGAGGACTGGGACACCGAATACCTGGCGGCGATTCTGTCGATTCGCGTGGTTGACGGCCTGGAACAGGCCATCGAACACATCAATCAGCATGGCTCGCACCACACCGATTCCATCGTCACCGAGCATCAGGGCCATGCCCGACGTTTTCTGGCCGAGGTGGATTCCAGTTCGGTGATGCTCAATACCCCGACCTGTTTTGCCGATGGTTTCGAGTACGGCCTGGGCGCGGAAATCGGCATCTCCACCGACAAGCTGCATGCCCGCGGTCCGGTCGGTCTGGAGGGGCTGACCTGCGAGAAGTATGTGGTGATCGGTGACGGTCAACTGCGCGGGCAGAATGGCTAGGCGCATCGGCATCCTCGGCGGGACCTTTGACCCGGTGCATTTCGGTCATCTGCGCAGTGCCCTGGAAGTGGCCGAGTTTATGGCCCTGGACGAGCTGCGTCTGATTCCCAGCGCGCGCCCGCCCCATCGTACGGCGCCGCAAGCGGGCGCCGCCGATCGCCTGGCCATGGTTGAACTGGCGGTACTGGGTGAACCGCTGCTGCGGGTGGATGATCGCGAACTCAAGCGCGAAAAACCGTCCTACAGCATCGACACCCTGGAGTCGTTGCGCAGCGAACTGGCGGCAGACGACCAAGTGTTTCTGCTGCTGGGCTGGGATGCCTTTTGTGGGCTGCCGAGCTGGCATCGCTGGCAGGCGCTGCTGGAGCATTGCCATATTCTGGTGCTGCAACGCCCGGATGCCGACAGTGACGCGCCCGAGGCCCTGCGCGACCTCTTGGCGGCCCGCAGCAACAATGATCCGCTCGGCCTGCAGGGGCCGGGCGGGCAGATTTCCTTTATCTGGCAGACCCCGCTCGCGGTGTCGGCCACGCAGATCCGCTCTTTGTTGGCGAGCGGCAAGTCGGTGCGTTACCTGCTGCCCGACGCGGTGCTGACTTATATCCATGCCCATGGCCTTTACCGTGGCGCACCCTGAACACGAGGCAAACGAGTTACTTATGACACAGGCAAAAATGTTGAGCGAAGAGCTGGTCAAGCTGGCCATCGACGCGCTGGAAGAAATCAAGGCCCAGGACATCACCACCATCGATGTGCGTGGCAAGACCAGCATCACCGATTTCATGCTGATCGCCAGCGGCACCTCCAGCCGTCACGTCAAGTCGCTGGTCGACAACGTGCTGGAAAAGGCCAAGGAAATGGGTGTGCGCCCCCTGGGCAGCGAAGGCCTGGACACCGGTGAGTGGGCTCTGCTCGACCTGGGCGACATCGTCGTCCATGTGATGCTGCCCACCGCGCGCCAGTTCTATGACCTGGAGCGTCTGTGGCAGGGTGCCGAGCAGAGCCGTGCCCAGCATGCCCCGGATGCGGGTGCGGATCAGCCGTAAGGACGCCTGTCTGTGCGGATCAAACTGATTGCTGTTGGCTCGCGCATGCCGCGCTGGGTGGAAGAGGGCTGGCAGGAGTATGCCAAGCGCATGCCTGCGGAACTGTCCGTGGAGCTGGTGGAGATTCCCCTGACCACCCGTGGCAAGAATGCCGATATCGCGCGGATGATCCGTCAGGAAGGTGAGGCCATGCTGGCCAAGGTTCAGCCTGGGGAGCGCATCGTGACGCTGGAAGTCGCAGGCAAGCCCTGGAGCACCGAGCAACTGGCGGTGGAACTGGATAAGTGGCGCCTGGACGCGCGCACGGTCAACCTGATGGTCGGTGGCCCCGAGGGGCTGGCCCCGGAGGTCTGTGCGCGCAGCGAGCAGCGTTGGTCGCTGTCGCCGCTGACCTTGCCCCATCCGCTGGTGCGCATTCTGATTGGCGAGCAGCTGTACCGCGCCTGGACAGTCTTGTCCGGGCATCCTTATCACAAATAGTCAGCAGTAGCCGATGCCTCAGCCGATTCGTATCAAGGATCATGAAAAAGATGCCCGTGTGGTGCGCAAGCGCGCCCTGGTCGGTGCGCTTTTTATCCTGTTGCTGACGGCTGTACTGATGACGCGCATGTACTACCTGCAGGTGGTGCAGTACGAGCATCATTCGACCCTGTCGGAAAGCAACCGGGTGCATGTGCAGCCGATTCCGCCGAATCGCGGGCTGATCTATGACCGCAACGGCGTGATCATTGCCGACAACCGCCCCAGCTTCAGTCTGACCCTGACCCGCGAGCGTGCCGGTGACTGGCAGGCGGTGCTCGACACCATCGTCGACGTTCTGGAACTGGGGCCGGATGAGCGTGCCTTGTTCGAGAAACGCGTGCGCCAGGGCCGTCGCCCCTTCGAGCCTGTCCCTGTACTGTTCGAGTTGAGCGAGGAGCAGATTGCGCGTATCGCCATCAACCAGTTCCGCCTGCCCGGTGTGGAGGTGGCGGCTCAGCTGGTACGGCATTACCCCCAGGCCGAGCATTTTGCCCATTCGGTAGGCTATGTCGGGCGGATCAACGAGCAGGAGATGGAAAAGCTCGACAAGGTCGCCTACAGCGGTACCCACCATATCGGTAAAACCGGCCTGGAGCGCTTCTACGAGGAATACCTGCACGGTGAGGTCGGTTACCAGGAGGTGGAGACCAACGCCCGCGGTCGCGTGCTGCGCGTGCTCAAACGCACCGACCCACTGCCGGGCAAGGATTTGCACCTGACCCTCGACGTCAAGCTGCAGGAGGCGGCCGAGCAGGCCCTGGCCGGTCGTCGTGGCGCGGTGGTGGCGATCCAGCCGGCGACCGGCGAGGTGCTGGCCATGGTCAGTCAGCCCAGTTTTGATCCCAATCCATTTGTCACCGGCATCGGCTTCAAGGCTTACGCCGAGCTGCGCGACTCCATCGATCGACCGCTGTATAACCGGGTGCTGCGTGGCCTGTATCCACCGGGTTCGACCATCAAACCCATGGTGGCGGTGGCCGGCCTGGATGCCGGGGTGGTGACGCCACAGACCCGGGTATTCGACCCCGGGTTCTACCAGTTGCCCAATCACAGCCACAAGTACCGCAACTGGAATCGCAGCGGTGATGGCTGGGTGGACATGGAACTGGCCATTGCCCGCTCCAACGACACCTATTTCTACTCCCTGGCGCACAAGATGGGCGTCGACCGCATGCATGACTATATGACCCGCTTCGGCCTGGGACAGCGCGTGGCACTGGATATGTACGAAGAAACCGGTGGCCTGATGCCCTCCCGGGACTGGAAGCGCGAGCGTTACCGTCAGCCCTGGTATCCGGGTGAGACCCTGATTCTCGGCATTGGCCAGGGCTATATGCAGACCACGCCGCTGCAGCTGGCCCAGGCTACGGTGCTGATGGCCACCCGTGGCAAGTGGATTCGTCCGCATCTGGCCAAACGCATAGGCGATGAACCGGTACTCAATACCAACCCGCCGCCGGATCTGGTGCTGCGTGATCCCAAGTACTGGGAGTACGGCATCCAGGGTATGGAGTCGGTGATGCACGGGCCCCGGGGTACGGCGCGCAAGGTGGGCGACAGCTCGGTCTACCGCATCGCCGGCAAGAGCGGTACGGCCCAGGTGGTGGCAATCAAGCAGGGCGAGAAATATGACCGCAACAAGGTGCAGGAGCGTCATCGTGACCATGCCCTGTTTGTCGCCTTCGCCCCGGCCGACAACCCGCAGATCGCCGTATCGGTGATGGTGGAAAATGGCGAATCCGGTTCCGGGGTGGCCGCGCCCGTGGTCAAACAGGTGATGGATGCCTGGCTGCTGGATGAGAACGGTCAGCTCAAGGCCGAATTCCGGACACCGCAGTCGGGTGAGGTGGTGCAGCGATGAACAGCAATTTTGACCGCACCCTGTCCAACGAAGATCTGCTGCGGCGGCGTGCCAGCCTGCTGCAGCGTCTGCATATCGATGGCCTGCTGCTGCTGATCCTGCTGGTGATCGCCTGCGGCGGCCTGTTTATCCTCTACTCGGCCAGCGGCAAGAATGTCGATCTGGTGATCAAACAGGCCAGCTCGTTCGGCATCGGCCTGGTCGGCATGTTTGTGATTGCCCAGTTCGAACCGCGCTTTATGGCCCGCCTGGTGCCCTTGGCTTACCTGGTTGGGGTGGCCTTGCTGGTGGCGGTGGACGTGATGGGGTACAACGCCATGGGCGCGACCCGCTGGATCAACATCCCTGGTGTGATTCGCTTCCAGCCCTCGGAATTCATGAAGATCATCATGCCGGCCACCATCGCCTGGTACCTGGCCCGGCGGAGCCTGCCGCCGCGCTTCAAGCATATTGCCATCAGCCTGGCGATGATCGTGGTGCCTTTTGTGCTGATCCTGATTCAGCCCGATCTGGGCACCTCGTTGCTGGTGATTACCTCCGGCGCCTTTGTCCTGTTTATGGCCGGCCTGCAGTGGCGCTGGATACTGGGTGCGGTGGCGGCCCTGGTGCCGGTGGCCAT
>JBFHPI010000287.1:0-4837 GCA_041592855.1 Pseudomonas sp. | reverse complement strand
AGGCCAAGATCGTCAGCGAGGCCCTTGGCGCGCTGCGCATCAAGCTGGGTCATGACCTGAACCTGTTCACCTGTGAGTGGGCGCCGCTGTGGGTGGTCGACTTCCCGATGTTCGAGGAGAACGACGACGGCAGCCTGACCGCCATGCATCACCCGTTTACCGCGCCAAGCTGCAGCCCGGCCGAGCTGGAAGCCAACCCGGCGGCCGCGCTGTCGCGTGCCTACGACATGGTGCTCAATGGCACCGAGCTGGGCGGCGGTTCGATCCGTATCCACGACAAGGCCATGCAGCAGACCGTGTTCCGCGTACTGGGCATTAGCGAAGAAGAGCAGCAGGAGAAGTTCGGCTTCCTCCTTGATGCACTCAAGTACGGCGCGCCGCCCCATGGTGGTCTGGCCTTCGGCCTGGATCGTCTGGTCATGCTGATGACCGGCGCCAGCTCGATTCGCGAAGTGATCGCTTTCCCGAAAACCCAGAGCGCCGCCTGCGTGATGACTCAGGCCCCGGGGCTGGTGGATAACAAGGCGCTGCGCGAGCTGCATATCCGCCTGCGTGAGCAGGTCAAGGCCGAGTAAGCCGGTACAAGAAGCCTGGATTTCCAGGCTTCTTCGTTAATGGGGTACGGGTTTCCCTGCCCCTGCAATTCTCAGTGGAAAAGATGGAGTGAGTTATGGCTGGTCATTCCAAGTGGGCCAATATCAAGCACCGCAAAGGGCGTCAGGACGCCAAGCGCGGCAAGATTTTCACCAAGCTGATTCGTGAGCTGACGGTGGCGGCCAAGCATGGTGGCCCGTTGCCTGCGGACAACCCGCGCCTGCGTCTGGCGGTGGACAAGGCGCTGACCGCCAATATGTCGCGCGAAGTGATCGACCGCGCCATCGCCCGCGGCGCCGGCAACAACGAAGCTGACAATGTCGTCGAGTTCAGCTACGAAGGCTATGCGCCCAGTGGCGTGGCGATCATCGTCGAGGTGATGACCGATAACCGCAACCGTACCGCCGCCGAAGTGCGCCATGCCTTCAGCAAGTGCGGTGGCAACCTGGGGACTGACGGTTCGGTGGCCTATATGTTCGAGCGCAAGGGGCAGCTCAGCTTCGCGCCGGGTGTCGATGAAGACGCTCTGATGGAAGCGGCGCTGGAGGCCGGTGCCGACGACGTGGAAATGGGCGAGGATGGCTCGGCCCTGGTGTCCACCAGCTTCGCCGAATTCCACGCGGTCAACGAGGCGCTGGTGGCGGCCGGTTTCAAGGCCGACGAGGCGGAAATCGCCATGATCCCCTCGATCAGTGCGCCGGTCACCGACCTGGAAACAGCGCAGAAAGTCATCAAGCTGATCGACATGCTGGAAGACCTGGACGATGTGCAGGAGGTCTACCATAACGCCGAGATCACCCATGAGCTGATGGAGCAGCTTGGCTGAGCCTGCATGCAGGCTGCTTGGGTATCGGCGCGGGCCGGAAGCCGCCTTTGGGCGCTTCCGGTCTTTTCGTATCGGCCTGCCGGATATCCTGTTGTGGATGACGGCGCCCCATCGGCGCCCCTATACTCGCGCCTGGATAAATAGACAGTGTGGCGCATGGCGTCACTGATGGATGACAGGCATGACGCTGATTCTGGGTATCGATCCTGGGTCGCGCATAACCGGCTATGGGGTTGTGCGCGATACCGGGCGGGGCTGCGAGTATGTCGCCTCGGGCTGTATCCGTACCGGCAGTGGCAGCATGCCCGAGCGTTTGCAGGCGGTTTTTTGCGGGGTGCGGGAGGTCATTGCCACCTACGGGCCGGTGACCATGGGCATCGAACAGGTGTTTATGGCGCGCAACCCGGATTCCGCCCTGAAGCTCGGTCAAGCGCGTGGTGCGGCCATCGTTGCGGGCGTCGAGGCTGGGCTGGACGTTGCCGAATACACCGCCACTCAGGTTAAACAGGCAATTGCCGGTACAGGTGGGGCGGGCAAGGAGCAGGTACAAATGATGGTTATGCACTTGCTTAAGCTGGTGCAGAAACCGCAGATCGACGCTTCAGATGCCCTGGCCATCGCCCTGTGTCATGCCCATCACCGGCAGAGCCTGATACCTCACGGCCTGCTGGGAGCCAAGCGGCGCTCCGGGCGCCTGCGTATGTAACCTTAATTCAGGAAAGCAGCGGTGATCGGACGTTTGCGTGGCACCCTGGCGGAAAAGCAGCCGCCCCATGTGATTCTCGACATAAATGGTTTGGGTTATGAGCTGGAAGTGCCCATGACCACCCTGTACCGTTTGCCCGCAGTGGGCGAACCGCTGACCCTGCACACTCATCTGGTGGTGCGCGAGGATGCTCAATTGCTCTATGGCTTTTTCGAGAAGCGTGAGCGTGAGTTGTTCCGTGAGTTGATCCGGCTCAATGGTGTCGGTCCAAAACTGGCCCTGGCGCTGATGTCGGGTCTTGAAGTGGATGAGCTGGTGCGCTGCGTGCAGGCCCAGGACACCTCGGCTCTGGTCAAGGTGCCGGGGGTTGGCAAGAAGACCGCCGAGCGCCTGCTGGTAGAGCTCAAGGATCGTTTCAAGGCCTGGGAAACCTTGCCTGGCATGAGCAGCCTGGTCGTGGAACCTCGGGCTACTGGTGCAGTCACAAGCGCCGAGAGTGATGCGGTCAGTGCCCTGATTTCCCTGGGTTACAAGCCCCAGGAAGCCAGTCGGGCGGTGTCTGCGATCAAGGAGGATGGTTTGAGTAGTGAAGATTTGATCCGCCGTGCCCTTAAGGGAAGGCTCTAGTGCTTGAAGCCGACCGCCTGATTACCGCCACCGCCCGCGACCGCGATGAGCAGGTCGACCGCGCCATTCGCCCCTTGCAGCTGGCCGACTATATTGGCCAGCCGGTGGTGCGCGAACAGATGGAGTTGTTTATCCAGGCCGCCCGCGGACGCAGCGAGGCCCTGGATCACACCCTGATCTTCGGTCCGCCGGGCCTGGGCAAGACCACCCTGGCCAATATCATTGCCCAGGAAATGAACGTCTCGATCAAGAGCACCTCGGGCCCGGTGCTGGAACGGCCGGGTGACCTGGCGGCACTGCTGACCAATCTGCAGCCGGGCGATGTGCTGTTTATCGACGAAATCCATCGCCTCTCGCCCATCGTCGAGGAAGTGCTGTATCCGGCCATGGAGGACTTCCAGCTCGATATCATGATCGGCGAAGGCCCGGCGGCCCGTTCGATCAAGCTCGACCTGCCGCCCTTCACCCTGGTTGGCGCCACCACCCGTGCCGGCATGTTGACCAACCCACTGCGCGACCGCTTCGGCATCGTCCAGCGTCTGGAGTTCTACAGCACGGATGATCTGGCCACCATCGTCATGCGTTCGGCCGGTATTCTCGGTCTGCCTATCGAGGCCCATGGTGCCCTGGAGATCGCCCGTCGTGCCCGTGGTACGCCGCGTATTGCCAATCGACTGCTGCGCCGGGTGCGGGACTTTGCCGAGGTGCGTGGTCAGGGCGAAATCACCCGGCAGATTGCCGACCTGGCGCTCAATCTGCTGGATGTGGACGAGCGTGGCTTCGATCATCAGGATCGACGTCTACTGCTGACCATGATCGAGAAGTTTGACGGGGGGCCGGTGGGTATAGATAACCTGGCGGCGGCCATCAGCGAGGAGCGGCACACCATTGAGGACGTACTGGAACCCTACCTGATCCAGCAGGGCTATATCATGCGCACGCCCAGGGGGCGGGTGGTAACCCGCCATGCCTATCTGCACTTCGGTTTGAATGTGCCGGGGCGCTTGGGAGAAATGCCGGCTGCCGACCTGTTCGCCAATGAAAAAGATTGAGAAAAAATACTTGTTACAGACGATTGGCAAGACCGAGGCCGGGGACTAGAGTATGTGCGCGCAAAACGGAGTTGAATCCTTTACCCATCGCTGTCGGGTGTATTTCGAAGACACCGATGCGGGCGGCATCGTCTACTACGTCAACTACCTCAAATTTATGGAACGGGCTCGTACCGAGCGCCTGCGTGACCTGGGTTTCTCCCAGTCGACGCTGGCCGAGGAGGGCCTGTTGTTCGTTGTGCACTCGGCCGAAGCGCGTTATCACGCGCCAGCCAAGCTCGACGACGAGTTGCGGGTAAGCGCCGAAGTCATTGAATTAAACCGTGCCAGCCTGCGCTTTCGTCAACAGGTGAGGCGGGCTGCGGATGAGGTGCTGCTCTGCGAAGGGCAGTTTATGGTGGCCTGTGTGCGCGCCGACAATTTCAAACCCCGGGCCATACCCCAGGCCCTGCGTGCGGCGTTTGCCGAGCAGGCTGGCGCGGGATTATCCGAAGCAGGAGAGTAAGCGTGGAAGCCAACGCCGTTGACCATATGTCGATGTGGAGCCTGATCAGCAGCGCAAGTTTGCTGGTTCAATTGGTCATGCTGACCCTGGTGGCCGCGTCGGTCATTTCCTGGGTCCTGATCTTCCAGCGCAGTACCGCCATTCGCGCGGCCAAGCGCGCCCTGGACAATTTCGAAGACCGCTTCTGGTCGGGCATCGACCTGTCCAAGCTGTATCGCCAGGCCGGCAGCAATCCCGACCCGGACTCGGGGCTGGAGCAGATCTTTCGCGCCGGCTTCAAGGAATTCTCCCGTCTGCGTCAGCAGCAGGGCGTCGACCCGGATGCGGTGATGGACGGTGTGGCCCGGGCCATGCGCGTCGCCATCTCCCGTGAGGAAGAAAAGCTGGAAACCGCACTGCCATTCCTTGCCACCGTGGGTTCAACCAGTCCCTATATCGGCCTGTTCGGCACTGTCTGGGGCATCATGAATTCGTTCCGGGCACTTGCCCATGTTTCTCAGGCAACGCTGGCTGTGGTCGCGCCGGGT
>JBFHPI010000286.1:0-4839 GCA_041592855.1 Pseudomonas sp. | reverse complement strand
TGCCCAATTGCGGGACCCTCTACGGGCAGCCGCAGGCCCCAACCAGGCCAGCTGCACAGCCCAGGCTGATACAGGCAACACCGCGTCGTAGAGCACATCCAGGTGAGGGAACGACAAACCAGAAGCCGGGCATTAAGCCAATACCTCGGCAGAAGACAGGCCCCAACTCAGAGGCCGAGGTAACCCAAAGCAATTACCGTACCCTTTTACCGGTTTGGTTTTATAACCCCAAAATATGAAAACCCCGCGACAAGCGCGGGGTTTTCGGTACAGCGAAGGATGCCGGGTTGGCTTACATCATGCCGCCCATGCCACCCATGCCACCCATGCCACCCATGTCCGGCATGGCCGGGGCCTTGTCGTCAGGCGCGTCGGCCACCATGGCCTCGGTGGTGATCATCAGACCGCCGATGGAGGCAGCAGCCTGCAGGGCCGAACGGGTTACCTTGGCCGGGTCGAGAATACCCATCTCGATCATGTCGCCGTAGGTGTCGGTGGCAGCATTAAAGCCGAAGTTGCCGGAACCCTGCTTGACCTTGTCGACCACCACGCTCGGCTCGCCGCCGGCGTTGGCCACGATCTGGCGCAGCGGCGCTTCGACAGCACGACGCAGCAGAGCGATACCGACGTTCTGGTCATCGTTGTCGCCCTTCAGCTCGTCGATGGCCTGCAGGGCGCGCACCAGGGCTACACCACCGCCAGGTACCACGCCTTCTTCCACTGCAGCGCGGGTGGCGTGCAGGGCGTCTTCTACGCGAGCCTTCTTCTCTTTCATCTCGACTTCGGTGGCAGCGCCAACCTTGATCACGGCAACACCGCCAGCCAGCTTGGCCAGGCGCTCTTGCAGCTTCTCCTTGTCGTAGTCGGAGGTGGTGTCTTCGACCTGCTTGCGGATCTGCGCAACACGGGCTTCGATGTCGGCCTGGGCACCAGCGCCATCGATGATGGTGGTGTTGTCCTTGTTCAGCACGACGCGCTTGGCGTTACCCAGGTGCTCCAGAGTGGCGTTTTCCAGGTCCAGGCCGATCTCTTCAGCGATCACGGTGCCGCCGGTGAGGATGGCGATGTCCTGCAGCATGGCCTTGCGGCGGTCGCCGAAGCCCGGGGCCTTGACAGCGGCAACCTTGACGATGCCGCGCATGTTGTTCACAACCAGCGTGGCCAGGGCTTCGCCTTCCACGTCTTCAGCCACGATCAGCAGCGGACGACCGGCCTTGGCGACGGCTTCCAGTACCGGCAGCAGTTCGCGGATGTTGCTGATCTTCTTGTCCACCAGCAGCAGCAGCGGGCTTTCCAGCTCGGCCACCATGGTGTCCGGCTTGTTGATGAAGTACGGAGACAGGTAGCCACGGTCGAACTGCATGCCTTCGACGACGGACAGTTCGTTCTCCAGGCCCGAGCCTTCTTCAACGGTGATCACGCCTTCCTTACCAACCTTCTCCATGGCTTCGGCAATGATGTCGCCGATGGAGTTGTCGGAGTTGGCGGAGATGGTGCCGACCTGGGCGATGGCCTTGGTGTCGGTGCAGGGCTTGGCCAGCTCTTTGAGCTGGGCGACGATGGCGATGGTGGCCTTGTCGATGCCGCGCTTCAGATCCATCGGGTTCATGCCGGCAGCGACCGACTTCAGGCCTTCGTTGACGATGGCCTGAGCCAGAACGGTGGCGGTGGTGGTGCCGTCACCGGCCTGGTCGTTGGCGCGCGAGGCGACGTCCTTGACCAGCTGGGCACCCATGTTTTCGAAGGCGTCTTTCAGTTCGATTTCCTTGGCAACCGATACACCGTCTTTGGTGATGGTCGGGGCGCCGAAGGACTTAGCCAGTACCACGTTACGGCCTTTCGGGCCGAGGGTGGCTTTAACGGCGTCAGCCAGAACGTTGACACCGGTGAGCATTTTCTTGCGGGTGGAATCGCCGAATTTGACTTCTTTAGCAGCCATGGAAATTGATCCTCAATTCTTGACGGTTAAACGGAATATGCTGCGAATCAGGCTTCGATAACGGCGAGAATTTCGCTCTCGCCCATGACCAGCAGGTCTTCGCCGTCGACCTTGATGGTGTTGCTGCCGGAGTAAGGGCCGAATACCACCTTGTCACCGACCTTGACGGCCAGGGCACGTACTTCGCCATTGTCCAGCACGCGACCGGTACCGACGGCGACGATCTCGCCCTGGTTCGGCTTCTCGGCAGCGGAACCCGGCAGCACGATGCCGCCTGCGGTCTTGGTTTCTTCTTCGCTGCGACGGATTACGACGCGGTCATGCAGAGGACGAAGCTTCATTGTCGATCTCTCCCAATAAGTTGTTTACATCAGCCGATGCAGTCATCGGCGGGTTGGCAAAGTCCGGCGGGGCCGGTAGCGCGGCGCACAGGCGTCGCGCAGAAGTCTGATTTCTGCCGTTGCCGGCAAAAAACCTTGCGGTGACCGCTACATAAGGGCGGCCCGAGGGATTTCAAGGGCGGGGGAAATATTTTTTAACGCCTGCGACTCAGTCGCGGCGCTCGTATTCGCCTTCCAGCACCCGGGCGCGGCTTGGCTCGGAGCGACCGGCCTGCTCATCGAAAAAGGCGCGCTGACGCAGCGCCTGCTCTTCCATACGCCGCTGCAGACGACTGAGCAGCAGCTGACGAGTAAAGGGCAGCAGACAGACCAGTCCCAGCAGGTCGCTGATAAATCCAGGCAGCAGCAGCAAGCCACCGCCCACCGCAATCAGCAGCCCCCCGAGCATTTCCTGCTCAGGCGCTTCGCCCCGGGCCAGGCGCTCGCGCACGCGCAACGCGGTAGCAAGACCGGCCACACGCCAGACCAGGCCACCGGCGAGCATGCCGGTGATCACCAGCAACAGGGTCGGCAGCACGCCGATGACGCTGCCCACCTGAATCAGCACGGCCAGTTCAAGAAAGGGGAACAGCAGGAACAACAGCAGAAAAACACGCATGAACGGAGGGTTCCTTGGCGCAAGGCAGGCTTGCAGTAGAGGGTTAAGTAAGGGGCAAAACGCTTAAATCAAGCTGAAACCTGACCAACGGTCGGCCAAACCTCGGCATGCGCCAGTTGCACCATGGCCTGACGCACCGCCCCCGGGTTGCCGCAGGGCGCGGGGAACGCCAGCCAATACAGGCTCTGGCCAATGCGCAGGTGAAAGCCTTCGGCATCGATGCCGACCAGCTGCGCCGGCTCATGCATGGGCAAGCCGACGAGGTCTACATAGTGGGCAATGGCGCGGGCATGATCGCTGTTCATATGCTCCAGCATGTCGGCTTCGACCTCCCCGGCAAAGGGATTGGCCAACGCCACCTGCTCCAGCCAGTGGATGGCGCCGAAACCACCGATATAACGCCAGCGCACCGGTTGCAGCACCCAGAAGTCGAAGTCATGCACCCGGTGGTAATCCGCCGACTGGGGGAAGTAGCGGTAGTAGCGTCGGGCAGCCGCCTCGACTTCGGCCTCCTCCTGCAACTGCCTTGCTTCGGCCAGCAGGGTCAGGCGCCCGACCGCCTGGATATCCTCGGCACCGCGCTCGCCCACCAGCAGCGAGCATTTGCCATCCTGCTTGAGGTTGTGGGTGTGCTGGGCAATTCGACTGATCAGCAGCAGCGGGCGGCCCTCGGCATCCAGACAATAGGGCACCACCGAGCCGAAGGGGAAACCCGGCATGGCCTTGGAATGGGTGCTGAGCACGCCACGGTATTCCTTGAGAAGCAATTCTCGGGCATGCTTGCCGGCTTTCACGCTCACCTTATGACTCCTTGCACAGAATCCGTCATAAACGGACAAGCTTTTATAAGCAGCAAGGTTACACCACACCACTTGAGGGGATAAGCGATGCAACTCAAAGACAAAGTGATCATCATCACCGGCGGCTGTCAGGGCCTGGGCCGCGCCATGGCCGAGTACCTGGCCGACAAGGGCGCCAAACTGGCCCTGGTGGACCTCAACCAGGAGCGCCTGGACGAGGCCGTAGCTGCCTGTCAGGCCAAGGGCGTGGAAGCCCGCGCCTACCTGTGCAACGTCGCCAACGAGGAGCAGGTGACCCACACCGTGGGCCAGATCGCCGAAGACTTCGGCGCCATCAACGGCCTGGTCAACAACGCCGGCATCCTGCGTGACGGCATGACCATCAAGGTCAAGGACGGCGAGATCACCAAGCTGAGCCTGGCCCAATGGCAGTCGGTGATCGACGTCAACCTGACCGGCGTGTTCCTCTGCACCCGCGAAGTGGCGGCGAAGATGATCGAGCTGAAGAACGAAGGCGCCATCATCAACATCTCCTCCATTTCCCGCGCCGGCAATATCGGCCAGGCCAACTACTCCGCAGCCAAGGCCGGCGTCGCCGCCGACACCGTGGTCTGGGCCAAGGAACTGGCACGTTACGGCATCCGCGTAGCCGGCGTGGCTCCGGGCTTTATCGAGACCGAAATGGTCGCCAGCATGAAGCCCGAAGCCCTGGAGAAGATGACCTCCGGCATCCCGCTCAAGCGCATGGGCAAACCGGCCGAGATCGCCCACTCGGTGGCCTATATCCTGGAAAACGACTATTACACCGGTCGTATTCTGGAGCTGGACGGTGGCCTGCGCCTCTGATCCCTGCCGATCAGCTGCGCCTCGCTGATCCAGGCCTTGCCTGTCTCCAGCTCGCATGGCCCGGACAGCTGAACACAAAAAAGCCCCGCCAATGCGGGGCTTTTTTGTGTGGCGTGTCCCGTCCTGAATAAGGTTTACACCTTCTGCCCAAGAATCTGGAGATCTCGATGGAGCAAGGTGTTAAGCGTACGCAGCGTGATTACTCACTGACTTTTAAATTGACGGTGGTCGATCAGATCGAAAAAGGCGAGCTGA
>JBFHPI010000285.1:0-4869 GCA_041592855.1 Pseudomonas sp. | reverse complement strand
TGCCGGCCTACAGGCTATGGGTCAGGCTGGCCAGGCTGGTGATCAGCTGGCCGCCCTGGGCGCTCGCATACAGGGCGAAGAAATGGCCGTCCAGTTCAGCGGTGGGCGGTGGCAACTGTGCGGGCAATGCTGCACCGATCACTGCCAGCTGGCGCAGGGCATCCAGGGCGGCGCTGTCTTCCCCGGCATCCAGCGGCAAGGCCGGGTCGGCAAAGCGCAGGTAGCCTTCGAACTCCGGGCTGGCATTCAGGGCATTGAAGAATACGGCGGGTAACTGTTGGCGTTTGTCCGCCGCGATCTGTTGCAGGCTTTGCCGCAGGCTGGTCGAGCGTTCGTCCTGCAGGTGGGGCATGCAGGCGTCGATGGCGCGCAGCAGTTCGCCTTCATAGCCCAGGCGCTGGCTGGCCTGCAGCTGTTTGCCCAGGCTGCTGTTGCGCTGGCTGATCAGTTGCTGCAGGGCGGGGCAGTGGCGGGCATCGACCAGCAGGTCGAGCAGGCCGATGCGCAGCTCGGGGATGGCCAGCAGACGCTCGCGCCGGGGCGGCAGGCGGTAACGGCTCAGCGCCTCCCGGGCGAGCGGAGCCGGGGTTTCAGCCTCCAGTACAGTGGCCAGACGTTTAAGGTAGTCGGCCTGCAGGGCCAGACCGTCGTTGGCCGGGGTGCAGGCCGTGAGCAGCGCCAGGCTGCCGATCAGAAGCACTCTGCGCATGCTGTGCTCATATCACCGGTGGATAACGGAATCAGCTTAATTCGCTCGCCACGACCCGCGGCGTTCAAATCACCACATTTTGCAACGGCTGCCGGCGAATCGGCTTGCGCGCACTGCGCACCAGGCGCACGGCCAGCATCAGGGCGGCGCAGGTCAGGCCCACCACCAGGCCCTGCCACAGACCGGCGGGGCCGCTGGGTTCGCCCAGCCAGTCGGAGAGGCCCAGGGCATAGCCCACCGGCAGACCGATACCCCAGTAGGCGAACAGGGTCAGCAGCATGGTGATGCGGGTGTCCTGATAGCCGCGCAGGGCGCCGGCGGCGGTGACCTGGATGGCATCGGAGAACTGGAACAGCGCCGAGTAGACGATCAGGCTGCTGGCGATGGCGATCACCGCGCGATCCGGGGTGTAGATCTGCGCGATTTGCTCCCTGAGCAGCAGCATCAGGCTGGCGGACAGGCAGGCATAGGCCAGCGCCGCGCCCATGCTCACCCCGGCGGCAAAACGCGCCTCACGTGGCTGCCCGGCGCCCAGTGCCTGGCCGACGCGCACGGTGGCGGCCATGCCCAGGGAATAGGGGATCATAAAGATCATCGAACTGAAATTGAGCGCGATCTGGTGCCCGGCCACCACGGTCGCGCCCAGGCCGCCGATCAGCAGGGCGATCACGGCGAAGATGCTGGATTCGGCAAACACCGCCACGCCAATGGGTACACCCACCTGTAGCAGGCGTTTGATCACCGCCCATTGTGGCCAGTCCAGGCGGGCGAACAGAGCGCTGGGCTTGTAGTAGGGTGCCCATTTCACCCAGATCAGCATGCCGACCAGCATAAAGATCATCACCAGCGCCGTGGCCCAGCCGCAGCCAACCCCGCCCATGGCCGGCAGGCCAAATTTTCCGTAGATAAAGATGTAGTTGGCCGGGATGTTCAGCAGCAGGCCGAGGATGCCCAGCACCATGCTCGGCCGGGTGTGGCCCAGGCCGTCGCTGAAGCAGCGCAGTACGTGATACAGCGCCACCGCCGGAAAGCCGCAGGCCACGGCGCGCAGATAGCCCATGGACGGGGTAATCAACTCGGGGTCGATCTTCATAGTGCGCAGGATAAATTCGGCATTCCACAAGAGCGCCGCCGCACCACCGCCCACCGCCAGGGCCAGCCACAGGGCCTGACGCACCAGCGGGCCAATCTCGCTGTCATTGCCGGCGCCAAAGCGCTGCGCCACCTTGGCCGTGGTGGCCAGCAGGATGCCGGTCATCAGCAGAAACACCGGCACCCAGATCGAGTTGCCCAAAGCCACGGCAGCCAGATCGTTGGGGCTGACCCGCCCGGCCATCAGGGTGTCGACGAAGCCCATGGCGGTATGGGCCAGTTGGGCGATGATAATGGGGGTGGCCAGGGTCAGCAGCACGCGCAATTCCTTGCGTACGCGGCCCAGGCGGGATTCGGCAGACATGCGGGTGGTTTCGCTACAGGGGCAAATGGCCGGCTAGTCTACGCCCTGACGCAACGGTCAGAAAGTGCGGGCTTGAGCCTTAAGCGCGCGTCCGTCGTCGCCTGTTAGAATGCCGGCTGATTGATGGAGCCTGCCATGCGCATAGTCGCCGACGAAAATATTCCCCTGCTCGATGAGTTCTTTGCCGCCTTTGGCAGCATCCGGCGTCTGCCGGGTCGTGCCATCACGGCCGCTGATGTTCGCGATGCCGACCTGCTGCTGGTGCGCTCGGTGACCCGGGTCGACCGTGCCCTGCTGCAAGGCAGTGCCGTGCGCTTTGTCGGCACTTGCACCATCGGCACCGATCATCTGGATCTGGATTACTTTGCCGAGGCCGGCATCGCCTGGAGCAGCGCGCCGGGCTGCAATGCCCGGGGCGTGGTGGATTATGTGCTGGGCAGCGTGCTGACCCTGGCCGAGCGCGAGGGTGTCGATCCGGCGCAGCGCAGCTATGGCGTGGTCGGTGCCGGCCAGGTGGGTGGGCGACTGGTTGAGGTGCTGCGGGCATTGGGCTGGCAGGTGCGGGTGTGTGATCCACCACGTCAGGCCGCCGAGGGCGGTGACTTTGTCAGCCTGGAACAGATCATCGCCGAGTGCGATGTGATCAGCCTGCACACCCCGCTGGATATCGACACTCGCCACCTGTTTGATGCCGGCCGACTCGCGGGGCTGAAACCTGGGGCCTGGCTGATCAATGCCAGTCGCGGCGCGGTGGTGGATAACCGCGCGCTGCGTGAGTTGCTGGCGCAGCGTGAAGACCTCAAGGCGGTGCTGGATGTATGGGAGGGCGAACCCCTGGCCGATCCGGCCCTGGTCGCCCTGTGTCAGCTGGCCACCCCGCATATCGCCGGCTACAGCCTGGACGGCAAGCTGCGTGGCACGGCGCAGATCTATCAGGCCTGCTGCGCCTTTCTTGGCGTGGCTGAACAGGTGGATCTGGACGATCTTCTGCCCAGGCCCTGGCTGGCCGAGCTAAGCCTGGATGCCAGCGCCGAGCCGGGTTGGGCCCTGGCAAGCCTGTGCCGCGCAGTCTATGACCCGCGCCGCGATGATGCGGATTTTCGCCGCAGCTTGGTGGGTGATGAGGTCCAGCGCCGCGCGGCGTTCGATGCCCTGCGCAAGCACTACCCGATGCGTCGGGAAATCGACGGCCTGCGGGTACGGGTAAAGGGCGAGGCCCCCGAACTGACCCGCCTGGTGCGGGCGCTGGGGGCCATCCTGGGGTGAGCGCTTACTTGCCCTTGGCTGCTGGCTGTAGGGCCTTTTCCAGAGCGCTGCAGGCCTGCTGGATCATGGCCTCGGTAATCGGGATTTCGCGGCCCTGGGCGTCGATCAAAAAACCACCCAGAGGCATCTGCTGAGAGGGTTTTGGCGAGTTGGACTGTTGCTGATGCATGGGGTGTCTCCTTATCGAGTTGCTTCGATCTTATTGGTCTTGGATGAAGGCCCTATGACAGCTGCGACGCCGGTAATCCGGCGCAGGACACAGGTCGATGGGCTATTTGCAGGCACTGTGCCAGCTTGAAGATGTGAGGCTTTGAGGGTGTGATGGGTAAATTTCATATAGGTCTGATTATCAACCCGCTGGCCGGCCTGGGCGGCCCGGCGGGTTTCAAGGGTAGCGATGGCATGGCTGAGCAGGCCCTGGCTTTGGGGATCGAAGCGCGGGCGGCGCAGCGTACCCAGGTCGCGCTGGAGCAACTGCTAGCGCTGCGCGAACGTATCGAATTCCTGAGCTTCCCTGGGCCCATGGGCGGCGATCTGCTGGCGCAGATGGGCTTTGCCCATCGCCTGCTCGGCGAGCTGGGCGAGGGGCCGACCACGGCGGCGGACACCCAGCGCGCAGTGCAGCAGTTGCAGGCGGCCGGGGTGGCGCTGATTCTGTTTGCCGGTGGCGATGGCACGGCGCGGGATATCTGCGCGGCGGTACGCGACGGCCAGCCGGTGCTGGGCATTCCCGCCGGGGTGAAGATTCAGTCCGGGGTCTATGCCATCAGCCCTAAGGCGGCCGGTGAGCTCTGCGCACGCCTGGTGGAAGGCGGTCTGGTGCGTCTGGCCAGTGGCGAGGTGCGCGATATCGACGAGAACGCCCTGCGCGAAGGCCGGGTCAGCGCCCGCTGGTATGGCGAGCTCTGCGTGCCCGAGGAGGGCGGCTATGTGCAGCAGGTCAAGCAGGGTGGCATGGAGTCCGAGGAGCTGGTGCTGGCCGATCTGGCCGCCTGGCTGGAGGGCAGCTGGGAGAGCGGGGTGCGCTATGTGTTCGGCCCTGGCTCGACCCTGCATGGTCTGGCGCAGAACCTGGGTCTGGAGACCACCCTGCTGGGAGTAGATGTGATCGAGGACGGCCAGGTGGTCGCTCGCGACGTCAATGAGGCGCAGCTGTTCGCCTTGGTCGAAGACCATCCCACGCGCCTGCTGGTGACCGCCATTGGCGGTCAGGGGCATATCCTGGGGCGTGGCAACCAGCAGGTCAGCCCACGGGTGCTGCGCGCCATCGGCCTGGATAACCTGCGGGTGGTGGCCACCAAACGCAAGCTCGGCACGCTGCAGGGCCGTCCGCTGCTGGTGGATACGGGCGATACGGCGTTGGATGCGGCCTTCCCCGATGCGGTGCGGGTCTGGGCGGGTTATAAGGAAGAGCTGCTCTATCCGGTTGGCAACTAGG
>JBFHPI010000284.1:0-4875 GCA_041592855.1 Pseudomonas sp. | reverse complement strand
TGGCCAGGTTCTCCTCCACGGTCAGGCGTGAGAACACGCGGCGGCCTTCCGGTACCACGGCCAGACCCAGGCGCATGATCTCGGCGGTGCTCAGGCCGCTGATATCCTGGCCCTCATAAAGGATCTGCCCGCTGGCGGCGCGCGGGTCGCCACACAGGGTCATCAGCAGGGTGGTCTTGCCGGCCCCGTTGGCGCCGATCAGGGTGACGATCTCGCCCTTGTTCACCTGCACGCTGACATCGTGCAGGGCCTGGATCTTGCCGTAGAAGGTGGAGATATTGTTCATCGACAGCATGCTTTATTCCTCACCCAGGTAGGCCTTGATCACCGCCGGATTCTGGCGGATCTCGTCCGGTGTCCCGGCAGCCAGCGGGCAGCCCTGGTTGATCACCACGATATGGTCGGAAATGCTCATCACCAGCTTCATGTCATGCTCGATCAGCAGCACGGTGATCTCATGGTTGTCGCGCAGATCACTGATCAGCGCCTTGAGATCATCGGTTTCCTTGGGGTTCAGGCCCGCCGCCGGCTCGTCCAGCATCAGCAGGGTCGGCTGGGTCACCATGCAGCGGGCGATTTCCAGGCGGCGCTGCTGACCGTAGGCCAGGGTGCTGGCGGTACGGTTGGCGAACGGCAGCAGGTCGACCTTCTCCAGCCAGTAGGCAGCCCGTTCCAGGGCCTCCTTCTCGGCGCGGCGGTAGGCCGGGGTCTTCAGTAGGCCGGCGACGAAGTTGGTGTTGAGGTGACGGTGCTGGGCCACCAGCAGGTTCTCCACCACGGTCATTTCCTTGAACAGGCGCACGTGCTGGAAGGTGCGGATCATCCCCTTGCGCGAGATCTTGAAGCCGGGCAGGCCCTGGATCTCCTCGCCATGGAAGAGGATCTTGCCGTCGGTGGGGGCATAGAACCCGGTCAGGCAGTTGAATACGGTGGTCTTGCCGGCGCCATTGGGGCCGATCATGGACACCACCTGTCCTTTATTGACGGTCAGGTTCACTCCGTTGACGGCCAGCAGGCCGCCAAAGCGCATGGTCAGACCGGAGACTTCAAGCAGCGGTTGGCTCATGTGCGCAGCTCCAGATGCGGGCGTTTCATCGGCAGCAGCCCCTGTGGGCGCCAGATCATCATCAGCACCATCAGCAGGCCGAACAGCAGCATGCGGTACTCGTTGAACTCGCGGGCCAGTTCCGGCAGCACGGTCATCACGATGGCGGCCAGGATCACCCCGAGTTGCGAGCCCATGCCACCCAGCACGACGATGGCGAGGATGATCGCCGACTCGATAAAGGTGAAGGATTCAGGGCTGATAAAGCCCTGGCGCGCGGCGAAGAAGCTGCCGGCGAAACCGGCGAAGGTGGCGCCGATGGTGAAGGCGGTCAGCTTGATCGCGGTGGGGTTCAGACCCAGGGCACGGCAGGCGATCTCGTCCTCACGCATGGCTTCCCAGGCGCGGCCCAGCGGCATGCGCAGCAGGCGGTTGATCACGAACAGGGTCGCCAGCACCAGGGCCAGGGCCAGCAGGTAGAGGAACATGACCCGGTGGTTGGTGTTGAAGGCGATGCCGAAGAACTCGTGAAAGGTCTGCGCGCCCTCGCTGGCCCGGCGGCTGAACTCCAGGCCGAACAGGGTCGGCTTCTCGATATTGCCGATGCCGTTGGGGCCGTTGGTCAGCCAGGTCATGTTGTTCAGCAGGATGCGGATGATCTCGCCGAAACCCAGGGTGACGATCGCCAGGTAGTCGCCGCGCAGACGCAGCACCGGAAAGCCCAGCAGGAAACCGAACAGCGCCGCCAGCGCTCCGGCGGCCACCAGGCCCGGCCAGAAGCCGATCTGGAAGTACATGCCGAGCAGGGCGGTGCTGTAGGCGCCGACGGCGTAGAAGCCGACATAGCCCAGGTCCAGCAGGCCGGCCAGGCCGACCACGATGTTCAGGCCCAGGCCCAGCATCACGTAGATCAGCACCAGGGTCGCCAGGTCGATGGCGCCACGGTTGGCGAAGAACGGGAAGACGATGGCGGCGGCGATGATAAAGCACCAGAACAGCCGGCGCAGCGCCACGATATCGCTGAGTTTGCTCAGGCTCAGTGGCATGCTCGGCTTGGCCGGCAGCTTGCCACGGGCGGCTTCGATGTAATCGCGCAGCAGGTTGTAGAGGAAGATAAACAGCGCCGCGCCAGCGATCTTCCACAGAACATCGGGGCTCGCGCCGGTGATGGTCAGGCCGGTGCCGGCCTGGGTCAGGCGCACACCGAGCAGCAGGCCGGTGAGGATGGTGACCACCACCAGCGACAGTAGGGCGGGTTTGAAATGCAGTTGCTTCATACCTTCTCGACCTCCGGACGACCGAGGATGCCGGTGGGGCGGAACAGCAGGATCAGGATCAGCAGGCTGAAGGCCACCACATCCTTGTATTCACTGCTGAAATAACCGGCGGTGATGGCTTCGGTCACGCCCAGCAGCAGGCCACCGAGCACGGCGCCCGGGATGCTGCCGATGCCGCCCAGTACCGCCGCGGTAAAGGCCTTGAGGCCGGCCATAAAGCCGATATAGGGGTTGATCACGCCGTAGTACATGCTCAGCAGTACGCCGGCGACCGCGGCCAGGGCAGCGCCGATGATAAAGGTCATGGCGATGATGGCGTTGGTGTTGATGCCCAGCAGGTTGGTCATCTTCAGGTCTTCGGCGCAGGCGCGGCAGGCGCGGCCGGTGCGCGAACGGGAGATGAACAGGGTCAGCAGGGTCATGGTGATAAAGGTGACGGCGAAGATCACCAGCTGCATATAGGACAGCGAGGCCTGAAAGCCGTCGCCCGGGCCGAAATTCCAGCCGCCGCTGATCATGCTCGGCATGGCGATATCGCGCGAGCCCTGGGCCAGGCGCACCACGTTCTGCAGCAGGATGGACATGCCGATGGCGGAGATCAGCGGGATCAAGCGGTTGCCGCCGCGCAGCGGGCGATAGGCGACCCGTTCGATACTGAAACCATAGGCGCTGGTGACGATCATGCTGATGACAAAGGCGCCAACGATCATCAGCGGCAAATAGTCCAGCCCCATCAGGGCCATGGCAGCCAGCACGATAAAGGCCACGTAACTGCCGATCATGTACACCTCGCCGTGGGCGAAGTTGATCATGCCGATGATGCCGTAAACCATGGTGTAGCCGATGGCGATCAGGGCATAGGTGCTGCCCACGGTAAGCCCGTTGAGCAGCTGCTGAATAAAGTAGAGCAGAGGTTCGGTCATAACTGCGTAACCTGCGGATACGGATAGACAAAGCCCACTGCAGAAAACTGCAGTGGGCTTCGGCTTAGGCGGGAAGGATTACTCGCTCAGTGCGGTCTTGGTGCCATCGGCATGCCATTCGTAAACCACGAAGCTGAAGTCTTTCAGGTCGCCTTTTTCGTCGAAAGCCAGCTCACCGGTGGGGGTGTCGAAGCTGTTGGCGCGGATGGCCTCGGCTACCTTGGCGGTGTCGGTGTCGCCGGCTTTGGCGATACCGTCGGCGATCACCTGTACGGCCGCATAGGCCGGGAACACGAACGGGCCGCTCGGGTCTTCGTTCTTGGCCTTGAAGGCGGCAACCAGGTGGGCGTTCTTCGGATCTTCGTCGAAGGCCTTGGGCAGGGTGACCAGCATGCCTTCGGAAGCTTCACCGGCGATGGCGGAAATGTCGGCGTTACCCACACCTTCCGGGCCCATAAACTTGGCATTCAGGCCCTGCTCCTTGGATTGACGCAGGATCAGACCCAGCTCCGGGTGGTAGCCACCGTAGTAGACGAAGTCGACGTTCTCGCGCTTGAGCTTGCCGATCAGGGCAGAGAAGTCCTTGTCACCGGCGGTGATGCCTTCAAAGGCAGCCACCGGAATACCGGCCTTTTCCACTTCCAGCTTGACCGCGGTGGCAATGCCTTCGCCGTACTGCTGCTTGTCGTGGATCACGGCGACGCGCTTGGGCTTGACGCTCTCGACGATATACTTGCCGGCGGTCGGGCCCTGCAGACTGTCCAGACCGATGGTACGGAACACCAGCTGATAGCCGCGGGTGGTGATATCCGGGTTGGTGGAGGCTGCGGTGATCATCAATACGCCTTCGTCTTCATAGATGTCGGACGCCGGCTGAGTGGAGCTGGAGCACAGGTGGCCCACTACGAACTGCACGCCGTCATTGACGATCTTGTTGGCGACCGCCACGGCCTGCTTGGGGTCACAGGCGTCGTCGTAGACCACGCCTTCGAGCTGGGCACCATTGACGCCACCGGCCTTGTTGATCTGCTCGATGGCCATCTTGGCGCCGATAAACTGCATGTCGCCGTACTGAGCCACCGGGCCGGTGACCGGGCCGGCCAGGCCGATCTTGATGGTGTCGGCAGCCATCGAATAGCTGGCGACGCCGGCCATGGCCATGGCGGCAAACAGTTTGGAAATCTGCTTAGTAGCCTTATTCATAATGCTCCACTCGTTATTTTTTGTTTGTTGTAGTTCTGGCGCCAAGGCTGCAGAACCGGGCGCGAACCCCGGTCATACCCCCGGCAACTTGACCGCTGCAGTGTAGAGTGCAGCTTTGCGGCTTGAAAAGCCGATTGTCGGAGGCAAATACCCGGGGTGTCGCATGGGTGACACAAACGTACAGAAAAACGCCGTGGCTGTGCGGTCATTTCTGTCCGGGCCATCAGGCTTGCCTGCGTGACACCTGACGCTATCATGAGCGCCGCACCGATACTGACCTTTTGCACAGGAACACAGCATGACTGATCAAGCTAGCACCCTTTATGCCAAGCTGCTCGGCGAAACCGCGCCCATCACCTGGCAAGAGCTGCAGCCGTTCTTTGCTCGGGGGGCGCTACTCTGGGTAGAGGGCAGCCAGGATCTGGTG
>JBFHPI010000283.1:0-4876 GCA_041592855.1 Pseudomonas sp. | reverse complement strand
GGGTATTGGCGATGGTGTGGTAGCCGTGGGCCGGGTTGCTGAACTCACCGAAGATGTCCACCGCCTCGGGGGCACGGAAGCCTGCGGCGTACTGGCCGAACAGGCTGTGGGCGCTGTCCAGCTGGTAGGTCAGACCGAATTTCGGCGACCAGGCGCTGTCGCTGAAGCTGGGCGGGTTGGGTTCGGTGCGGTTGGCATTGAGGTACTCGGTGGTGGCCTTGGGCTTGATCGAGTAGTGGTCATAGCGCAGGCCCGGCAGCAGGGTCCAGCTCCCGATGCTGATGCTGTCCTGCACGAACAGCGCGCTGTGCAGGCTGGTGGGATCGGGGAAGTCGCTTAAGGGGAAGTTCTCCGGGTTGACGAAGGGCGTACCCGTGATGCGGTTGACTTCGCTGCCCCGGCGCAGGTTGCTGCTCTTGCTGCGCTTGAGGTCCAGGCCGTAGATCAGCTTATGCTGCCAATCGCCCAGTTGCAGATCCTTGCCCAGGGTCAGATTGAAGGCCCACAGGTCTTCCTCGTAGCGCGAGTCGCGGCTGCGCTCGCGCAGGGTGGCTGTCGGGGGCGGCGGCAGGCTCGGGGCGCCCATGGAGGTCCAGACGCTACGGTGCTGCAGGGTCTGCTGGCGGGTTTCGCTGGTCTGCTGGCTCAGCTGCCAATCCAGGTGGTCGGCCAGCCGGCTGTCCAGGATCATTTGATGGCTGAGGGTGAAGCGCTCACGGTCGCTGCGGTCGTCAGCCCAGGCGTCGGAAATCAGGCTGTTGCTGCGCATCAGCGGGCCGATGGCCGTACTGCTGAGCACGCGTTCCTCGCTGCGCAGACGGCTGTCGACAGCATCCTGGTAGCGCTCGTAGGCCAGTTGCAGACGGCCGCCCTCGGCGTAGTCCCAGCCGATCTTGGCCAGCAGGTTGTCGGTCTGGTAGTCCAGCGGGTTGGCCTGCTCGCGTCCGCTACCCTGGCCGCCGCGCCCACCATAACTGTCCACCGCCTGGCCGCTGCGCCGGCCCAGGTTGAGCAGGCCGTCCACCTGGCCCAGGCGAGCGGCGAAGGTGGCGCTGCGCTGCCAGCTGTCGTCGCTGCCGTCGTAGCCGGTCTTCAGACGGGCATAGGTGTCGTTGCCCTCATCCAGATAGTCGCGGGCATCCTTGGTCAGAAAGCTCACCGCGCCGCCGATGGCGTTGCTGCCGTACAGCGAGCTGGCCGGGCCGCGGATGATCTCCACCTGGCGAATGGTATCGAGGTCGACCTGGTTGCGCTGGGCGCTCTGGAACGGGCCGAAGCTGAAGGCATCAGCCACCCCGACACCATCCACCTGGGTCAGCACGCGGTTGCCGCCGATACCGCGGATGCTGAAGCCGGACAGGCCGAAACGGCTGCCACTGCCGCTGACCGAGACCCCGGGCTCGTGGCGTACCAGGTCCTTGATGCTCTTTATGGTCTTTTGATCGATATCCCGTTCGGTCTGCACCGAGACGGTGTTGGGCACCTGACCCAGGGGCTGTTCGCTGCGGGTGGCGGTGACCGTCAGGGTGTCGAACTGGCTGACCGGTGCCTCGGCGGCCAGCAACAGCGATGGGCTGAGCAGCAGCAGGGCGAGCAAGGGGCGATGGGCGAAGGGCGGACGCAAGGGCATGGCTTTACTCCAGGGCATGCGGTGGCTTCTCTGGCCACGGGTTGGCATCGGCGGCGAAGTTAAACGACATTGACACACAAATGCAAATGCTTATCAAATAGATCAAGTTCGATTTGATCAGGCATGGCCATGTTGCGTTTGTCCCTCTTTGTTCTGCTCTCGCTGCTGCTGCATCTGGCCGGCTGGCTGCTGCTGGGCGGGCCAGGAGTGCCGCCGAGCGAGGCGGCGCAGGCGCCGAAGGTATTGCGTCTGGGCGGGCTGGTGCAGCTCGCGCCAGCGCCGCCTGCAAGCCCGCAGCCGGTGTTAGCGCCAGCCCAGGCCCGGCCTGCGGCCAAGGCTGATAGCGCCCCGGTGGCGGCGCGCAAACCTCGGGCGAGGAGTGTCGAACCGGCCCCCGCGACGGCCTCTGTGGCGTCAACGCCTGTGGCCACGCCACCTGCGGCGGCGCCCGCTGCCCCTTCGACGCCGGTTGCTGCGCCGCCAGCGCCTGCCTCGACGCCAGCGTCCGTCCAGGCGCCAGCACCCAGCCAGCCCATCGAGGTGCTGAGCCATAAGCCCAGTTTCCGTCAGCCGCCGCAGCCGCCCCATTACCCGGCCCAGGCGCGTCGGCGCAATCAGCAGGGCACTGTGCTGCTGGAGGTACGCCTGGATAAGCACGGTCAGCAGCGAGGTCTGGCGGTGCTGCGCTCCTCCGGTATCGCCAGCCTGGATCGTGCCGCCCTGGAGGCCGTGGCGGCCTGGCGCTTCAACCCGCAGCAGCAGGACGGCATGGCGGTGCCCAGCCGTGTGCAGATTCCCATCGAGTTCGCCCTGACGGCGAGCCGCTAAGCCCACTCACTTAAACGTGCAAGGAGTTCCCCATGAGTACCGCTTCCCTGGCCGTCGCGCCCAACAACGATCTGTATCTGGCCTGGCAGGTGCTGCGCCAGGAGCAGCCAAGCCTGCGCGCCCGGGATGCTACCGAGCGCCTGGCCGTCAGCGAGGCGGAGCTTACCGCCAGCCGCCTAGGCATCGACGCCACCCGCCTGCGCCCGGACTGGGCGGCGCTGCTGCCGGCCCTGGGCGAGCTGGGTTATGTGATGGTGCTGACCCGCAATGAGCATTGTGTGCACGAACGCAAGGGCCATTACAGCGAGGTCACCGTCAGCGGCCAGATGGGCCTGGTGGTGTCGGCGGATATCGACCTGCGCCTGTTCCTCGGCGGCTGGGCCAGCGTCTTTGCTGTCGAGGAGCAGGGTAGTCGGGGCATCCAGCGCAGCCTGCAGATCTTTGACCGCCAGGGCACTGCGGTGCACAAGGTGTTTCTCACCGAGCGTAGTGATCTCGGCGCCTGGGTCCGGCTGCGCGAACGTTTTGCCGCCCCCCAGCAGACGCCGGAGCTGGAGCTGCAGTTATTGCCCGAGGCCACGCTGCCCAAGCCCGATGAGGCCATCGACCTTGAGTCGCTGCGCGCGGGTTGGGCCAGCCTGAAAGATACCCACCACTTCTTCGCCTTGCTGAAAAAGCACGGTGCCAGCCGTACCCAGGCCCTGCGCCTGGCCGGGCGGCAGTGGGCCGAACCCCTGGAGCCGGCGGAGTTGCCCAGGCTGCTGGAGCAGGCGGGCGCGCGCGAGGTGCCGATTATGGTGTTTGTTGGCAATCGCCACTGTATCCAGATCCATTCCGGGCCGGTACGTAACCTGCGCTGGCTGGACAGCTGGTTCAACGTGCTCGATCCCGAGTTCAACCTGCACCTGCAGACGGCCGGTGTGCGCCACCTGTGGCGGGTGCGCAAGCCCAGCACGGATGGCGTGATCACCAGCTGGGAGGCCTTCGACGCGCAGGGCGAGCTGATTGTGCAGCTGTTTGGCGCGCGCAAGCCCGGCGTGCCCGAACGCGAGGACTGGCGCGCCCTGGCAGAAGCCGCGCCAGCCCGGGAGCTGTGACATGCAGCCCTGGTGGCTCGCCATGGGGCCGCTGGCCTGGCCCTTGGCACTCTGCTCCCTGTTGGCCCTGGCGCTGATTCTGCAGCGCTTCTGGTTGTTTATCGGTTTGCAGCCAATCAGCCAGGCAGCCGTGCGTGCGGCCGTCAGCGCCTGCCGCACCTGTGAGCGTGAGCACTGCAAGGGGCGTGTGCAAGGCTGGCGCCGTGGCCTGGCACTCCTGCTCAAACACAGTGCCTTGCCGGCCGCACAGCGTGAGGAGGTGCTGGGTTGCTGGTTGTTGGAGGAGCGTCAACGCCTTAATCGACAGCTGCGTCTGCTGCAGCTGATCGGTGTGCTGGCGCCCATGCTCGGCCTGCTCGGCACCGTAATGGGCATGCTGCAGATGTTTGCCGGTATCGCCGGACAGAACAGCCCGGTGACTCCGGCTTTGCTCGCCGATGGTCTGTGGCAGGCGCTTTACACCACGGTCTGGGGCCTGCTGATCGCCATCCCGGCGCTGGCCGCCGGGCAGGGCTTCGCGCTCTGGGCCGAACGCTATCTGGAGCGGGTCCAGGCGCTGCTTAATCGTTGTCAGCTGGCGCTGGAGGGTCTTGAGCTGGAGCTGATGGACAGTCCGTCGCGGCCGCAGTGGGTGTTGCCGTGATTCGTCTGCCTACTGCCCCGATGAGCCAGGCAAACCTGCTGCCGGATCTGACGCCGCTGCTGGACGTGATCTTTATCGTCCTGGTGTTCTTCCTGCTCACCGCGCAGACGCCGCTGTTACAGCTGCCGATGCACTTGCCGCAGAGCCATGAGGCGCTGCAACCGGCCCATGATGGCCCTGGCGAACGGTTGCAGGTGCAGCTGTCCGCCAGCGGGCAATGGCGCCTGGGCGAGCAGGCGCTCAAGGATTTCGCCGCGCTGCGCCAGGCCCTGCATACGGCCTATGCCGATGTGCAGCCGCCGGGGCTGGACCTGGCCCTGGATCGCCAGGCGCCCCTGAGCGCCTTTCTCGACCTGATGGCCTGGCTGCAGCAGCAGGGCATCGAGGACAGTCGTATTCTTTTGGAGGCCCATAATGAAACGCCTTAACACCCTGCTTACCCTGTGCGCGGGCCTGTTGTGCTGTACCTGGGCCCTGGCGGATAACCCCCTGCCGCAACGCTGGATCAGCTCCGGCGGCTCGCTCAGCGAATGGGTGGTGCTGCTCGGCGGTCAGGACAAACTGGTGGGCGTGGACAGCACCAGTCAGCATCCGCCCAGCCTGCGACAGCTGCCCAGTATCGGCTACCAGCGTCAGCTGGCGGCCGAAGGCATGCTGGCGCTGCGCCCGGATCTGCTG
>JBFHPI010000282.1:0-4879 GCA_041592855.1 Pseudomonas sp. | reverse complement strand
GTCGGACTCGATCCCCAGCAGGATCAGCTGCGCTATGGCCTGTATTGCAGCCAGGGCGGTTACACCCATCCATCGCTGGATGCCTATGCCGAACTGCTGCATGAATGCAAGGGGCCGATCGGCCTGGATCTGTGCCGCTTGAGCAAACGGGTACTGCAGGAGCGGGCGCTGGACCCCTTCCTGGTGCTCAAGAGCCTGAGCAATGGGCTGCTCGGTGTCGTCAGCCTGGCACTGCAGCTGCAGGCCGAGTGCAATGCCTATATGCAGGGCGTGGCCGGCAATCAGGCGGCCCTTCGCGAGGCCTGTGCGGCGCTCAACAGTTACCGCATCGATGTGGCGGTGGTGGTGGGTGCTGGCAGTGAACTGGATGCCCTGGCGCTGTCCGCCCTGGTCCAGGCCGAGGTGATCAGCGCCACTGGCAGCCAGGAATTTCGCCCCTTCGATCAGCAGGGCACCGGCGGCATCGCTGGGGAGGGCGCGGTGGCCCTGGTGTTGCGACGCCGCGCCGACCTGCCGGAAGGTGCGCATAGCTGCCTGGTTGGGCTATCCGCCCATGCCGAGCTGGATCAGCTGGTGTTGCCCAATCAGGCCGTCGACCTGCTGCTGTGCGGTGGCAGCGCCAAGGTGCCGCAGGATCGTCAGCTCTGCGCGGTACTGAACCGGATACAGGTCGGCCTGCTCAGCAGTGCCCAACCCATCAGCGGGATTCTCAGCGGCGCGCCGAGCCTGGTCGAGTTGGTGCTGGCCCGTAGCGCCATGCAGGCGCAGTGCGTACCGCCCCTGGCCGGCCTGCGCCAGCCGGTAGATCCAGGTTTGCCGTTCGTCATGGGCCAGAGTCGGCCGGCAGCGCTGCGTCACTGCGCCGTTATCAGCCAGGACGACAACGGTTTCAGCGCCTGCTACCAGCTCGAATACCAGCAGCCCGAGGGCATGCCGGCACAGTCGTTCAACTGATCAAAAGCACTTTTACCTCTATTTATCGCAAAGGATATGACCCCCATGGATTACCGCGATTATGTCCGCCCGAAATACGTCGAGCTGATGCAGGCCCTGGGCCTGGAGAAGAGCTTTCAGCGGGCCAGTGGCAGCAAACTTTTCTACCGTGACGGCCAGGGTGATGAGGTGGCCGTGACTGATTTTCTCGGTGGCTATGGCGCGGCGCTGTTCGGCCACAACGATCCCCAGCTGGTGGCTGCCAGCTGCGCCATGCTGCAGGACGAGGTGCCGTTCAACGCACAGATGTCGGTGCGCAGCGCTGCCGGCGAGCTGGCGCGTCAGCTTAGCGAGGCCTTTAACCGTGAGCTGAACAACCACGAACGCTATATCTCGACCTTTTCCAACAGCGGTGCCGAGTCGGTGGAAATTGCCGTCAAGCACGCCGAATTCCGCCGCCAGAAGCGCCTGCAGCAGGCCTTTGACGAGGTGGATTTTGGCCTGGCGCAATGGGTGGCCAGCGATAAGGCCTATGTCGAGCTGGATGTGGATGGCCTGGATCTGCCGCCGGGTCTGCTGCCGGCCAATCTGGCCAGCATCACCCTGCGCCAGCTGGCCGAGGCGCTGCGCCAGCACAACCTGGCCCAGCTGCACAGCGAGCCGGTGTTCGTCGCCATGCGCGGTGGCTTTCACGGCAAGCTGGTCAATACCGTTCAGCTCACCTACGGCAAGCAGTACCGTCAGCCGTTTTCCCGCTTCGGCCTGCAGGTTGAGTTTCTCGACCCCCAGCAGCCGCAGCAGATGCAGACTCTGCAGACGCGCTATCAGCGCGACTGGCTGAGCCTGCAGTGGCAGGGTGAGCGCCCGCTGCTGCAGCGCCAGCCTTTCAGCCGCATCACTGCGGTGCTGGTGGAACCGATCCAGGGCGAGGGCGGTATCAACGAATTCGCTGCCGACTTCTACCTGGCCTTGCGTCGCTTCTGCAACGAGCTGCAGTGCCCCCTGGTCATCGACGAGGTCCAGGCCGGTTTTGGCCGCACCGGCAGCCTGCTGGCCAGCAGCCAGTTCCGCCTGCAGGGCGACTATTACTGCCTGTCCAAGGCCCTCGGTGGCGGCCTGAGCAAGATCGCCGCGACCCTGATCCGCGCCAGCCACTATGAGGCGGACTTCAGCTATATCCACAGCTCCACCTTCGCCGAGGACGATCTGTCCTGTCGCATCGCCTCCCTGGCCCTGCGGCGCCTGCTGGCCGATGACGGCGCCATGCTCAAGGATGTACAGAAGAAAGGCGAGTACCTCAAACGCTCGCTGTGCGAGTTGCAGCAGGTCTACCCCGATGTGATCGCCGATGTGCGCGGCCGTGGTCTGCTGCTGGGGTTCGAACTGCATGACCTGAGCCGCAGCACCTCCCTGGTGCAGGCCTCCTCGCAGTACAACGACGCCCTCGGCTATATCATCGCCGGCTACCTGTTGCAGCATGAGCGCCTGCGGGTGGCGCCGTCTGGCAGCAACGCCAATGTGATCCGCCTGGAGCCGCCGGCGTGCATCAGCTTCGCCGAAATCGATGGCCTGATCGCGGCGCTGCAGCGGGTCTGCGAAATGCTCCGGCGGCGTGACTCCCTGCCGCTGGCCGCTGGTGTCTGTGCCGACCTGATTCCGCAGCTGGCCCCGCGTGAGGAGAACTTTCAGGATGACAGCATCGCGCCAAAGCCTGACGCCGGCGTGCAGGTGGTCGCCCGGGTCGCCTTTATCAACCACCTGATCGATGCCGACATGCTCAGCGATGTCGATCCCTCCCTGGCCGCCCTTACGGCCGAACAGAAGCGCGTGTTTATTCAGCGCATGGCGCCGGAGCGGCGTGCCTCGCCCATCGGCCCGGCGCTGATTCGCTCGCGCCTAGGCACCGCAGTGGAATTCACCCTGTATCCCCTGTGCATGGATTCCACGGCCATGGCCGGCTATATCGCCAGTGGCGACCTGCAGCCGATTCGCGATGAAATCGCCAACCGTATCCGTGATGCCCGGGCCGATGGCCATAGCGTTGCCGGCCTGGGCATGTACACCTCCATCGTCACCAATAACTGCCAGGCGCTGCAGATCGCCGATATGGCCCTGACCTCGGGCAATGCCCTGACCATCGGCATGGGCCTGGAGGCCATCGAGCAGGGCTGTCGTCAGCAGGGGCTGCAGCTGGCTCGGGAAACCGCCGCGGTGGTGGGGGCCGCGGGCAATATCGCCTCCACCTATGCCTCGCTACTGTCGGCCCAGGTTGATCACTTGGTGTTGATTGGCAGTGGTCGTGATGGCTCCACCCGCCGTCTGGACAAAACCGCGCAACTGATCTATGCCGACGCCGCCCGGGTCATCCTCAGTGGCCGCGCCGAAGATGATCGCCTGGCCTTCCGGCTGTTGCAGCTGGAAGGCACCCAGGCGCTGCTGGACGAACATGCCAGCAGCCCGGACCTGGGCCTGCGCCTGCAGCGCCTGGTCGAGGAAAAGCTTGGGGCCAACGCCTTTATCACCGTCAGCAACGACCTGAGCCTGCTCAAGCAGGCGCGCATCGTGCTGTGTGCGGCCAATGCCCCGGAGCCTTTCCTCGGCGCCGAGCATTTTGCCGAGAACAGCGTGATCTGCGATATCGCCGTGCCGCTCAACGTCGAGCAAAGCCTGCCGCAGCAGCGCCAGGACCTGCTCTACATGCACGGCGGCATCGTGCAGACCCCCATGGGTGATGGCCTGCAGGCCAACGTGCGGGCCTACCTGGGCGCCGATCAGCTCTACGCCTGCATGGCCGAGTCGGTGCTGATGGGCCTGTCGGGCATGCAGCAGCACTACTCCTATGGCGATATCAGCCGCGAACAGGTGCAGCAGATTCGTGCCCTGGCGGCGCTGCATGGTTTCTCTCTGGCCCAGTTCAAAACCGCCAATTCGCTCTAAGGAGGCAGCCATGCACGACAAGGTAGCAGTGGTAACCGGGGGCAGCCGTGGCATCGGCCGAGAAGTGGTCAGGAGCCTGGCTGCGGCGGGTTATCGGATCGCCTTCAACTATGTGCGCGATGAAGCGGCTGCCGCCGACCTGCGCGAGGAAATCATCGGCCAGGGCTGCCAGTGCCTGGCCCTGCGCTGCGATATCAGCCAGGCCGAGAGCATTCGCAGTTTCTTCACCCAGATCGACGAAGCCTTTGGCCGGGTCGATCTGCTGGTCAATAACGCGGGCATTACCCGTGACGGTCTGCTGGCGACCCTGTCCCTGGAGGACATGACCCAGGTTATCCAGACCAACCTGCTGGGCACCATGCTCTGCTGTCAGCAGGTGGTGCCCAGCATGCTGCGTCAGCGCAGCGGCTGCATCGTCAATATCAGCTCGGTGGCCGCGCAGAAACCCGGCAAGGGGCAGAGCAACTACGCTGCGGCCAAGGGCGGGGTCGAGGCCTTCACCCGCGCCCTGGCGGTGGAACTGGCGCCACGCAATATCCGCGTCAATGCGGTGGCCCCCGGCATCGTGCGCACCGAGATGAGCAGTGCGCTGATCGGCAGCATGGAGCAGGACATCCAGGCCCGCCTGCTGATCAAGCGCTATGCCGAGCCGGAAGAAATTGCCGAAGCGGTGCTGTTTATCGCCGAGCGCGCCCATTACCTGACCGGTGAAGTGCTGCCGGTCAACGGCGGATTGAAAATGCCATGAGTAAAGTTCGTACCATTCTGATCACCGGTGCGGCCAAGGGTATTGGCCGCGCGGTTGCGCAAAGTTTCGCCGCTGAGGCCGGCAATCGTCTGTTGCTGCTCGACCTGGATCTGCCGGAGCTGCAGCGTTGGCTGGGCGAGCAGGAGGTGGTGGCCGAGGTCGAGACCCACGGCATCGACGTGGCCGACCTGGCGGCACTGCGCACCCTGTTTGCTGACCTGGGCAAGCGTCTCGGCTATATCGATGTGCTGGTCAACAGTG
>JBFHPI010000281.1:0-4882 GCA_041592855.1 Pseudomonas sp. | reverse complement strand
CTACAACCTCAACGTGCCCTCGCGCTGGGGCACCCAGACGCCCTTTACCAACCTGACCTTCGACTGGGTCTGCCCCGAGGATCTGCGTGAGCAGGTGCCGGTGATCGGCGGCGAGGACATGCCCTTCTGCTACGGCGAGCTGCAGGCCGAGATGGAGCTGATCAACCGTGCCTATATCGAAGTGATGATGGCCGGTGACGCCAAGGGCCGGGTGTTTACCTTCCCCATCCCGACCTACAACATCACCCATGATTTTCCCTGGGACAGCGACAACGCCACGCGCCTATTCGATATGACCGCCCGCTACGGCCTGCCGTACTTCCAGAACTTCCTCAATTCGGATATGCAGCCCAACCAGGTGCGCTCCATGTGCTGCCGCCTGCAACTGGACGTGCGCGAGCTGCTCAAGCGCGGCAACGGCCTGTTCGGCTCGGCCGAGCAGACCGGCTCCCTCGGCGTGGTGACGCTCAACTGCGCGCGCCTGGGCTACCTCTACCGCGGCGATCTGGAGGGCCTCTACCTGCGCCTGGATCAGCTGCTGCAACTGGCCTACGAGAGCCTGGAGGTCAAGCGCAAGGTGATCCAGCACCATATGGATGCCGGCCTCTACCCCTACACCAAGCGTTACCTGGGCACCCTGCGCAACCACTTTTCCACCATCGGGGTGAATGGCCTGCACGAGATGCTGCGCAACTTCAGCGACGACCGCGAAGGCCTGCACACCGAGGCCGGTCGTGAGCTGGCACTGCGCCTGCTCGACCATGTGCGTGGGCGCCTGGTGCAGTTTCAGGAAGACAGCGGCCACCTGTACAACCTCGAAGCCACCCCGGCCGAGGGCACCACCTACCGCTTCGCCAAGGAAGACCAGCGCCGCTTCCCCGGCATTCTCCAGGCCGGCAGCTTCGAGGCGCCGTACTACACCAACTCCTCGCAGCTGCCGGTGGGCTTTACTGACGACCCCTTCGCGGCTCTGGAGCTGCAGGACGAGCTGCAGTGCAAATACACCGGCGGCACCGTACTGCACCTCTATATGGCCGAGCGCATTTCCTCGGCCGAGGCCTGCAAGAAGCTCGTGCGCACCGCGCTGTCGCGCTTCCGTCTGCCCTACCTGACGGTGACCCCGACCTTCTCCATCTGCCCGGTACACGGTTACCTGGCCGGCGAACACGAGTTCTGCCCCAAGTGCGACGAAGCCCTGCTGAGCAAGCAGAGTTGCTGCGGTTCCTGCGGCGGTTAAAGCCGAGCATCACCCCCTCAATCTCAACCAAGGAGCATCACCATGAACCAAGCCCTGCAACTGCCCGAAGCCCAACGCCAGCGCTGCGAAGTCTGGACCCGCGTAATGGGTTATCACCGCCCGGTAACGGCCTTTAACCTAGGCAAACAGTCTGAGCACCGTGAGCGCAAGCACTTCCGCGAAGCCCGTTAAAGCGCTTGGCCCCGGCGCCTGTCTCTGGCGTCGGGGCCGGCCCGCCAGGAGCTGCCCATGACTGAATTTCCTTCCACCGCCGCCGAGCGCCTGCGGGTCGGCGGTCTGGTGCCCCTGACCACCCTGGACTTCCCCGGGCAGTTGGCCTGTGTGCTGTTCTGCCAGGGCTGCGCCTGGCGCTGCGGCTACTGCCATAACCCTGAGCTGATCCGCAAAGGCGCCGGCTACGATATTCCCTGGCCCGAGTTGCTGGTCTTTCTCCAGCGCCGTCGTGGCCTGCTCGATGCGGTGGTGTTCAGCGGCGGCGAGGCAACCCTGCAACCGGCTCTGCCGGCGGCCATGCAGCAGGTGCGCGAGCTGGGTTTCAAGGTCGGCCTGCACAGCGCCGGGATCAAACCGGGTAGCCTGCAGCGGGTACTGCCGCTGTGCGACTGGGTGGGGTTTGACGTTAAGGCCCTGGAGGAGGAGACCACAATGATCACCGGCATCAGCGGCAGCGGGCAGGCCAACTGGCGCAGCCTGGAGCTGTTGCTGAAAAGCCAGGTGGCCTACGAATGCCGCACCACAGTGCACTGGCAGCTGTTCGATTGCCGCCGCCTGCAGCGCCTGGCCGAACGCCTGGCTGGCCTTGGCGTCAGTCACTTCGTGGTGCAGCAGGTGCGCAGCCAGCGCATGCTCGACCCCAGCCTCGGGCCCTCCATTACCCCGCCCGAAGCCGAGGCCCTGTGGCCTTATCTGCAGCAGCTGTTTCCCTGTTTCGAACTGCGCAGCGCATAAGGCAATACGCCCCGTAGGGTGCGCCATGCGCACCGACCCCATACGGCGAATTACAGGGCGTACAGAACAGCCTACCGACTCAATAACAGAGTATTTTGCTCGGAATTGATCTAGGTCATGCACTGCGACCAACCGCCTCGGCATAGTGCACCCATGCCGATCATGAGACCTCCACAGTGAATCCCATCAGCCCCTTGCCCGCCTGCTCCATCCTCCTGCTCTGCGGCGGCGAGGGCCGGCGCATGGGTGGGCGTGACAAGGGCCTGTTGCCCTGGCAGGGGCTGCCCATGGTGGAGCACCTGCAGCGCCTGGTGCGGCCACTGACCGCGGACCTGATCATCTCCTGCAACCGCAACTTCACCCGTTACGGTGCCCTGGCCGACCAGTTGGTGGCCGATGACACCCAGGACTATGCCGGGCCTTTGGCCGGCATTCGCATGGGCCTGCGGGCGATGCGCGAGCCCTGGCTGCTGGTGCTGCCCTGTGACCTGCCGCGCCTGGACCTGGCGCTGCTGCAGCAGATGCGCCAGCGCGCCGCCCAGAGTCAGTGTCCCGTGCTGTTGCAGCAGGGCGAACAGGCGGTGCCGCTGCCCTGTATCCTGCCGCGCAGCAGTTTGGGGAGGCTGGAATCCGCCTGGGCCCGGGGCGAACGCAGCCCGCGGCGCTGGCTGCACCAGCAGGGCGCGGCGATACTGCGCTGCGCGCTGGATGACCCGCGGCTGTACAACTTCAATACGCCCGATTTCCTCAGTATGTCAGCCTGAACCACAAGGATTCTCCCATGCAGATCCTCGATAAACGCTCCGCCTTGGCCATCTGGCCGGTGCTGCGCCTGGGTTTCCGCCCCTTCTTTCTCTTGGGCGCCTTGCTTGCACTGCTGGCCATCCCGCTCTGGCTGCTGGCCCTGAACGGCAGCGCGCTGCTGCCAAGCCCAGCCGCTGGCTGGCTGGCCTGGCATCGGCATGAACTGGTATTCGGCTTTGCCGGGGCGATCATCGCCGGCTTTCTAGTGACTGCAGTACAGACCTGGAGCGGTCGTCCGGGCCTGTCCGGCAAGCCCCTGGCGGCCCTGGTGCTGGTCTGGCTGTTGGGTCGGCTGAGCTGGTGGGGTGGGGCGCCCTGGCTGTTGCTGCTGAGCAACCTGGCCTTCTTCGCCGCCTGCGCCTGGGTGATGGGGCGCACCCTGTGGGCCGTGCGCCAGCAACGCAACTACCCGATTGTGGCGTTGTTGCTGCTGCTCGGCGGCGCCGATGCCCTGAGCCTGATCGGCGTGCTGCAGCACAACGACGCCTGGCAACGCCAGGGTGTGTGGACGGCGCTGTGGCTGGTGGCGGCGATGATGGGGCTGATCGGCGGGCGGGTGATTCCCTTCTTCACCCAGCGCGGCCTGGGCCGGCAGCAGGCGGTGCAACCCTGGATCTGGCTGGACTGGGCCCTGCTGCTGGGCAGCGCCCTGATCGCCCTGCTGCACGCCGCAGGCCCGGCCATGCAGCCGCAGCTATGGATCGGCACGCTGTTCGCGGCCCTGGGCCTGGGCCATCTGTTGCGCCTGCTGCGCTGGTTCGATGGCGGCCTGCTGCGGGTGCCGCTGCTATGGTCGCTGCACCTGGCCTACGCCTGGCTGGTGCTGGCCTGTATGGGCATGGCACTGTGGCATTTCGGCTGGCTGGCTAATGTCAGCCTGGCCCTGCATGCCTTGACCGTCGGCGCCATGGCCGGGCTGATCCTGGCCATGCTGGCGCGGGTCTCCCTGGGCCATACCGGGCGCCCGCTGGAGCTGCCCCGGGGTTTTGCCCTGGCCTTTGTGCTGCTCAATCTGGGCGGGCTGATCCGCGTATTCGCCACACCCTTCTGGTATCGCGAGGCGCTGTGGCTGGCCGGCCTGTGCTGGAGCCTGGCGTTTGCCCAGTACCTCTGGTGCTACGCCCCCATGCTGCTACGCACCCGCGCCGACGGCCATCCCGGCTAAGGCATTGCCAATAAGGAAGGGCTCGCCATGCTCTATCTGTCGCTGAAGACCCTGCACCTGATCGCCGCCGTCTTCTTTATCGGCGGGGTGTTCTTCGAAGTGATGATCCTCAGCCGCGCTACCCAAGCCCTGGACGAAGGCCCGCGTCAGCAACTGAGCAAGGCCCTCGGCCAGCGCGCCCGCCGCGTCATGCACTGGGTGGTCCTGGCCCTCTATGGCACCGGTATCGCCCTGGCCTGGCAATACCGCGCGCTGCTGCGCGATCCCCTGAGCAGCAGTTTTGCCACCCTGCTCAGCCTGAAAATTCTCCTGGCTGTGAGCATCCTCGGCCACTTTATCGGCGTGGTCTACCTGCTACGAAGCGGCCGCATGACCCCCGGCCGCTCCCGCGCCATCCACCTCAGCGTACTGGTGCAGATGCTGCTGATCCTGCTGCTGGCCAAGAGCATGTTTGTGTTGAGTTGGTGACTGGCGGTTGAAAATTGCGTGCAATGGCGTAGCCTCTCCGTAACGCTTAACGTTAAGGTTTAATGCGTGATCCTGAATTTCAGGTGCCCTGAAACCCAGGCGCTGTTCGAAACGGGTGATTCACGGCGCTGGAAAAATATTCTGAGCGTCGCTACCCGAAAGCTGACGATGCTGCACGCCGCTACTGAGCTTCGAGACTTGCGCTCTCCGCCGGGTAACCGCCTGGAAGCGCTGCAGGG
>JBFHPI010000280.1:0-4887 GCA_041592855.1 Pseudomonas sp. | reverse complement strand
TCACCCTGAGGGCTACCTGTATTGCTTTCGTGGTGGGTTGCGTTCGCAGATCGTTCAGCAGTGGCTCAGGGGGGAGGCGGGTATCGACTACCCACGGGTGCTCGGTGGCTACAAGGCCATGCGCAGTTTTCTGCTCGAGACCACCCAGCAGGCGGTGCAGCAGTGTGATTGGGTGCTGGTCGGCGGCATGACCGGCACCGGCAAGACCGAGGTGATCGCCGCCCTGGACAACAGCCTGGATCTGGAAGGCCACGCCAATCATCGGGGCTCCAGCTTCGGCAAGCGCGCGTCTGCACAGCCGACGCAGATCGATTTCGAGAATGCCCTGGCGGTGGATATTCTGAAAAAGCGTGCGGCGGGCCTCGATCACTTCGTGCTGGAGGACGAAGCGCGGCTGATCGGCCGGTGTGCGCTGCCCCTGGAGCTGCACCAGGCCATGCAGCAGCTGCCTCTGGTCTGGCTGGAAGACAGCCTGAGCAGCCGTGTCGAGCGCATTCTGCAGGCCTATGTGGTGGAGCTGTGTGCCGAGTTCGTCGCGGCTTTGGGCGAGGAACTGGGCTTTGCCACCTATGCCGAGCGCTTGCAGCAGAGTCTGCAGAATATCCACAAGCGTCTTGGGGGCGAGCGCTACCAGCGACTGGCGGCGATCATGCGGCAGGCCCTGAGCGAGCAGGGCGCCAGCGGCGCGGTGGATACCCATCGGGGCTGGATCGAAGCGCTGCTGCTGGAGTATTACGACCCCATGTATGTGTTCCAGCGTGAGAGCAAGGCTGGGCGCATCGAGTTTGTTGGCGAGCAGGGCGCGCTGGTGGAGTATCTGCGCCAGCGTCGTGCAGGTTGAGAACGGGCACTTTTGCCTGATTGATGCGTCTTACTACCTATCCGATCCACAAGAGGCTATTTCCATGAAGTTGCTGATGCTGTTGTCCATGATGTTGCTGGTGTTGAGCGGTTGTGCCGGTAAGACGGCTTATCGTGACAGTTGCGCCAACCAGTTGGATGCCGCCTGGCGCGAGCTGGATATTGCCAAGGCTGAAGGCTTTGCCGGCACGGTGAGCTACTCCAAGGCGCTGTCGCTGTTGACGGCGGCCAAGACCCAGCAGCAGTTCGAGGCTTATAAAGGCTGCACCGCCAAGTCCGAGCGGGCGCGTTTTTATATCCGCGAATCTCGGGCCGGGCGCTGATGCTGCTCGACTTTGCCGCGCTCACGCCCCTGGAGCGTTATCGCTGGCTGGCGTCCACCATCACCCCACGCCCAATCGCCTGGGTCTCGACCCAGTCGCCGGATGGGCTGAGCAACCTGGCGCCGTTCAGCTTTTTCCAGGTGATCAGCGACGATCCGCCGACCCTGCTGGTCAACGTCAATCACCGCGGCGATGGCAGCCTCAAGGACACCCTGCGCAACGCCCAGGCCACGGGCGAGCTGGTGATCCAGTTGGTGTCGTTCGAACAGGCCGAGGCGATGAATGCCAGTTCGGCGCAGTTGGCCCACGGCCAGAGCGAATTTGAGCACTGCGGCATTGCCACGGCACCGTCGCAGCGCATTGCGCCGCCGCGGGTCGCTGCGGCGGCGGTGGCATTTGAGTGTCGCGTGACGCAGATCCTGGCGTATCCGCCGACTGCAGCGAACTGCCACCTGATCTTTGCCGAAGTGCTGTTGGCCCATATCGATGAGGCCGTGCTCAATGAGCAGGGGCGAATCGATCCGGCGCGTCTGGATCTGAACGGTCGCCTGGGCGGCGCCTCCTATACCCGCACCACCGAGCGCTTCGATCTGCAGCGGCCGGGCTGAATGTCAGTGTCGACGGCGCCTGAGTAGGTATTTCTCCGCTTCCACCAGGGCGCAGGTCAGCAGTGCCAGCAGCAGGCACAGGCCCCAGGCTGCCAGCGGCAGGCCCTCGGTGGCGAACAGCTGCTGCAGTAATGGCCAGTGGCTGAACAGCCCCTGCAGGGCGATGATGCCCAGCACCATGCTCCAGACCATGGGGTTGTCGTGCCAGCCGAAACGGGCCGGCGCGAGCAGGCGGCGGCTGCTGAACAGGTAACCGATCTCGCAGGCGATGATGGCGTTGACCGCCAGGGTACGGCTGGCCTCCAGGCTCCAGCCCTGCTCCTGGCTTAGGTGAAACAAGCCGAGGCTGGCCAGGGTCATCAAGGCGGCAATAAACAGCACCCGCCAGAGCAGTTCGCCGCTGAGCAGGGGCGCTGCCGGGTCCCGTGGCGGGCGGCGCATCAGGTCGTCTTCGGCGGGCTCGAAGGCCAGGGCCAGGGCCAGGGTCACCGCGCTGATCATATTGACCCAGAGAATCTGCAGCGGGGTGATCGGCAGGGGCAGGCCGAGAGCAATGGCGGCCAGCAAGGTCAGGGACTGGCCGGCATTGGTCGGCAGGATAAACAGGATGGATTTGCGCAGGTTGTCGTAGACGGTGCGGCCTTCCTCGATGGCATGGGTGATGGTGGCGAAGTTGTCATCGGCCAGTACCATCTGTGCCGCCTCCTTGGCCGCCTCGGTGCCCTTGATGCCCATGGCCACGCCGATATCGGCGCGCTTGAGGGCCGGGGCGTCGTTGACCCCGTCACCGGTCATGGCCACCCGCGCCCCGCTGGCCTGCAGGCGCTGAACCAGGCGCAGTTTGTGCGCCGGGCTGGTACGGGCGAACACGCTGGTGTGCGGCAGCAGATGATCCAGTTCGGCATCGCTGAGTTGATCCAGCCCGGCCCCGGTCAGTGGCTCGCCGCCGCCCAGGCCCAGGCGCGCGGCGATGGCGCGGGCGGTGCCGGCATGGTCGCCGGTGATCATCTTCACCGCGATGCCGGCGCTGCGGCATTCGGCGATGGCGGCGATAGCCTCTTCCCGGGGCGGGTCGAGCATGCCCACCAGGCCCAGCAGCACATAGTCGCCATTGAGGTCTTCGTAGTTCAGTTCATGCTGCGGCGCCGCCAGAGGACGCATGGCCAGGCCGAGCATGCGCAGGCCCTGGCTGGCGCCACTGTCCAGGGCCTGATGCCAGTGGCGGATGTCCAGGGCTTCCGGGCGGCCGTCGCGCCATTGGCGGTTGCACACGGCCAGCAGTCGCTCGGGGGCGCCGATCATATAGATCAGACCGTGGTGGGCGTGGTCATGGTGCAGGCTGGCGGTGCAGCGCTGCTCCGAATTGAAGGGAATGGCATCGACCTGGGGCAGCAGTCCGGCCTCGTGTTCATGTTCCAGGCCCAGCTTGCCGGCCAGGGTCAGCAACGCAGCCTCGGTGGGATCGCCGCTGATGCACCAGCCCTCGCTGGCATGCCGCAGGCTGGCGTTATTGGCCAGCAGGCCGGCGCGGCCCAGTTCACGCAGATCGTGGGCCTGGTCAATGTCGCAGAGCTGACCATCGTCGCAGTGAATGCTGCCGGCGGGGGCATAGCCAACGCCCGCGATCTGGTAATGATGAGCGGCGGTAAACACCTGTTGCACCGTCATTTCGTTGCGGGTCAGGGTACCGGTCTTGTCGGAGCAGATCACCGTGGTGCTGCCCAGAGTCTCGACCGCCGGCAGCTTGCGGATGATCGCCCGGCGCTTGGCCATGCGCTGCACGCCCAGGGCCAGGATAATGGTCAGCACCGCCGGCAAACCCTCGGGAATGGCTGCCACCGCCAGCCCCACGGCGGCCATCAGCATTTCCCCCGGGCTGTAACCGCGCAGCCCGGTGCCAAGGACAAAGGTGAGGGCGGCCAGGCCCAGGATGATCAGGGTCAGCAGCCGGGCGAAGCGGGCCATATCGCCCAGCAAGGGTGTCTGCAGGCCGTTGACCTGTTCCAGCATATGGCTGATTTTGCCCAGCTCGGTGTGCCCGGCGGTGGCCACCACCACGCCGGCGGCGCTGCCGGCACTGACCAGGGTGCCGGAATAGGCCATGCAGCTGCGGTCGCCGAGGCTGGCGTCATGGGCCACGGCCTCGGTCTGTTTGTCCACCGGCAGGGATTCGCCGGTCAGGGCCGCTTCTTCGATGCGCAGTTCGCGGGTTTCCAGCAGGCGCAGATCCGCCGGCACCCGGTCACCGGCCTCCAGCAGCACCACGTCCCCGGGTACCAGTTGTTCGGCGCTGATGTTCTGCACCTTGCCGTCGCGACGCACCCGGCTTTCCAGGCTGAGCATGCGCTGGATCGCGCGCATGGCCTGCTGCGCCTTGCCCTCCTGGATAAAACCGACGCTGGCGTTGATCAGTACCACCGCGAGGATTACCGCGCTGTCCAGCCACTGGCCCAGCAGCAGGGTGACCAGGCTGGCCAGCAGCAGTACATAGATCAGCAGGTTGTGGAACTGCAGGGCAAAGCGCTTGAGCGGGCCGGCGCTTCTGCGCGCCGGCAGCTGGTTAGGACCCTGTTCAGCCAGGCGCCGCTGGGCTTCCGGGTTGGCCAGGCCCTGGGTTTGGCTGTCCAGTTGCTGGAGGCTGTGTTCGGCTGGCTGGCTGTGCCAGCAATGGGGCAAAGGGGCAGGCATGGCGGGCTCCAGGACGATTCGGATTCCAGCCTAGTCAGGAAACCCACGCAAAGCCTTGGCCTGGGTCAATGGACGGGCCATCGCGGCGAACAAGTTCGTCAGTAAACGTGTCATGCGCCTATGCGCTCGCCATGGTGCGCAGTAGCATCGAGGGTCTGTCATAAGGAGTGAGTTATGCGCGCCAAACTGGATGCTGTGCTGCAGGCGGTCAATCAGGTTCTGTTGGGCAAGGAGCCTCAGGTGCGTCTGGCCCTGACCTGCCTGCTGGCCCGCGGTCATCTGTTGATCGAAGACCTGCCCGGCATGGGCAAGACCACGCTGTCGCAGGCGCTGGCCCGGGTGCTTGGCATGAGCTACAACCGCGTGCAGTTCACCAGCGACCTGCTGCCCGCCGACATCCTCGGCGT
>JBFHPI010000279.1:0-4892 GCA_041592855.1 Pseudomonas sp. | reverse complement strand
GCTGGCCGGTTTTGCCGGCGCTACGGCCGATGCCTTCACCCTGTTTGAACGCTTCGAGGGCAAGCTGGAAAAGCACCACGGCCACCTGGCCCGGGCCGCCGTCGAGCTGGCCAAGGACTGGCGCACCGACCGCTCCCTGAGCCGCCTGGAAGCCATGCTGGCGGTGGCCAACAAGGACGCCTCGCTGATCATCACCGGCAACGGCGATGTAGTTGAGCCCGAGCACGGCCTGATCGCCATGGGCTCAGGGGGTGGCTTTGCCCAGGCCGCGGCCATGGCCCTGTTGCAGAAAACCGATTTGAGCGCCCGTGAAATCACCGAAACCGCGCTGAACATCGCCGGCTCCATCTGTGTCTTCACCAATCAGAATCTCACCATCGAAGAAGAAGACTGCGCCGAATAAGCGCGTTTTCCGCTGGAGCAAGCCCGCATGTCCATGACACCCCGCGAGATCGTTTCCGAACTCAACCGCCATATCATCGGCCAGGACGATGCCAAGCGCGCCGTGGCCATCGCCCTGCGCAACCGCTGGCGGCGCATGCAACTGCCAACCGAACTGCGCCAGGAAGTGACGCCGAAGAACATCCTGATGATCGGCCCCACCGGCGTGGGCAAGACAGAAATCGCCCGGCGCCTGGCCAAACTGGCGGGCGCGCCCTTTATCAAGGTGGAAGCGACCAAGTTCACCGAGGTCGGCTATGTCGGCCGCGATGTGGAGTCGATTATCCGTGACCTGGCCGATGCCGCAGTGAAGATGCTGCGCGAACAGGAAATCACCAAGGTCCGCCACCGCGCCGAGGACGCCGCCGAGGAGCGCATCCTCGACGCCCTGCTACCACCAGCCCGCAGTTTCGGCGAGGAAGCTGCCCCCAGCAGCGACTCCAATACCCGCCAGCTGTTCCGCAAGCGCCTGCGCGAAGGCCAGCTGAACGACAAGGAAATCGATATCGAGGTGGCCGAGGCCGCTGCCGGCATCGAGATCATGACCCCGCCCGGCATGGAAGAGATGACCAGCCAGCTGCAGAACCTGTTCTCCAGCATGGGCAAGGGCAAGAAGAAGAGCCGCAAGCTCAAGGTAGCGGACGCGTTGAAACTGATCCGCGACGAGGAAGCCGCGCGCCTGGTCAACGAGGACGAACTCAAGGCCAAGGCCCTGGAAGCGGTGGAGCAGAACGGCATCGTGTTTATCGACGAGATCGACAAGGTGGCCAAACGCGGCAATGTCGGCGGCGCCGATGTATCCCGCGAAGGCGTGCAGCGCGACCTGCTGCCGTTGATCGAAGGCTGCACGGTGAATACCAAACTGGGGATGATCAAAACCGACCATATCCTGTTTATCGCCTCCGGCGCCTTCCACCTGAGCAAGCCCAGCGATCTGGTACCCGAACTGCAGGGTCGCCTGCCGATCCGCGTCGAGCTCAAGGCCCTGTCGCCCGAAGACTTCGAACGCATCCTCAGCGAGCCCCATGCCTCCCTGACCGAGCAGTATGCCGCGCTGCTGAATACCGAAGGACTGAAGATCGAATTCGCCGCCGAGGGCATCAAGCGCATCGCCGAGATTGCCTGGCAGGTCAACGAGAAGACCGAGAACATCGGTGCCCGCCGCCTGCATACCCTGCTCGAACGCCTGCTGGAGGAAGTCTCTTTTACAGCCTCCGACCTGGCCGGCCAGCAGAACGGCACGCCCATTGTGATCGATGCGGCCTACGTCAACGGTCACCTGGGCGAACTGGCGCAGGACGAAGATCTGTCGCGCTATATTCTGTAACCCGTCCGCAGCCCGGAGCGCATCCGGGCTGCGCTGCTGGAGCCGCCCATGCCCATACCCTCCGCCATCAAACTGCACAAGGCCTCCAGAACCCTGGAGCTGTGCTATGGCGAACAGCGCTACTCGCTCAGCGCCGAATACTTGCGCGTGCACTCACCCTCAGCCGAAGTGCGCGGGCACGGCAAGCCGGTGCTGCAGAGCGGCAAACTGCATGTGGCCCTGGACAAGGTCGAACCCGCCGGCAACTACGCCCTCAAGCTGACCTTCGATGACGGCCACGACAGCGGCCTGTACAGCTGGGACTACCTCTACCAACTGGCAACCCAGCAGGACAGCCTGTGGACGCACTACCTGGCCGCCCTGGCCGCTGCCGGAAAATCGCGCGACCCCAACGAGGCAGTGGTCAAGCTGCTGCTCTGACAGAGGCTGAAAACCACCGGCCACGCTACCAGTCTGCCAACCGCCAGCTGACCGTTCGGCGCCTGATGCGCTCAGGTATTTCCTGATACGGCGCGACAATCCACCGCACCCCAGCAAGCCCTCTAAAGCGCCAGCCACCGTGGGTTAGAACGCATTTTCTAATCCTTATCGGCATACTGCTATTGCATTCGGTCCATATCGCGACCAGCTTGCACAAATTCACAAACTCGGGTAACCAAGGAACTGGAAGTTTTCTTGCATAGGTTTACGCCAGCGGCAAGAAAACACGCGGAGCTGATCCGCCCTCGGCAACCCGGGCAATACCTGGCCCTTCGCCCTGTGTCGCCGCGCACAGCAGTACGCCGGTATTTCGTCTCAGGACAATGGAGCGTTGTAGATGACTGACAAGAATAACGATGACCTGAAAAACCAGGCTTCCGAGAACACCCTCGGCCTCAACCCGGTAATCGGCATCCGCGGTAAAGATTTGCTGTCCTCGGCCCGCACGGTGCTGAAACAGGCCATCAAACAACCCTTCCACAGCGCCAAGCATGCTGCTCACTTCGGCATGGAGCTGAAAAACGTTCTGCTCGGCCAGTCCGACCTGACCCCCGCCGAGGGTGATCGCCGCTTCAGCGATCCGGCCTGGAGCCAGAACCCCCTGTACAAGCGCTACCTGCAGACCTACCTGGCCTGGCGCAAGGAGCTGCACGAGTGGATCGAGCACAGCAACCTGCCGGAACAGGACGTGAGCCGCGGGCATTTCGTCATCAACCTGATGACCGAAGCCATGGCACCGACCAACACCATGGCCAACCCGGCGGCGGTCAAGCGCTTCTTCGAAACCGGCGGCAAGAGCCTGCTCGACGGCCTGTCGCACCTGGCCAAGGACATCGTCCACAACGGTGGCATGCCCAGCCAGGTCAACATGAATGCCTTTGAAGTCGGCAAGAACCTGGCCACCACCGATGGCGCGGTGATCTTCCGCAATGATCTGCTGGAACTGATCCAGTACCGCCCCATGACCGAGCAGGTACTGGAGCGACCATTGCTGGTAGTACCACCGCAGATCAACAAGTTCTATGTATTCGACCTGTCGCCGGAGAAGAGCGTGGCGCGCTTTCTCCTGCGCAACGGTGTACAGACCTTTGTGGTGAGCTGGCGCAACCCGACCAAGGCTCATCGTGAATGGGGCCTGTCGACCTATATCGAGGCGCTGAAAGAAGCCATCGACGTGGTCACCGCGGTGACCGGCAGCAAGGACGTCAACATGCTCGGCGCCTGCTCAGGCGGCCTGACCACCACCTCCCTGCTTGGCCACTATGCGGCCCTGGGCCAGCAGAAGGTGCATGCCCTGACCCTGCTGGTCAGCGTACTGGACAACCGCCTGGAAACCGATGTCGCCCTGTTCGCCGACGAGAAGAGCCTGGAAATTGCCAAGCGTCGCTCTTACCAGGCCGGGGTGCTGGAAGGCAGCGACATGGCCAAGGTCTTTGCCTGGATGCGTCCGAACGACCTGATCTGGAACTACTGGGTCAACAACTACCTGCTGGGCAACGAGCCGCCGGTGTTCGACATCCTCTACTGGAACAACGACACCACCCGCCTGCCGGCTGCCCTGCACGGCGAGTTTATCGAGATGTTCAAGTCCAACCCACTGATTCGCCCGGGTGCCCTGGAAGTCTGCGGCACGCCCATCGATCTCCAGCAGGTGACCTGTGATCTCTACTGCGTGGCCGGCACCACCGACCACATCACGCCCTGGGAATCCTGCTACAAGTCGGCCAGGCTGTTCGGCGGCAAGGTCGATTTCGTGCTGTCCAACAGCGGCCATATCCAGAGCATCCTCAACCCGCCGGGCAACCCCAAGGCACGCTATATGACCAACACCGAGCTGCCGGCCGATCCGAAGGAATGGCAGGCCAGCTCAACCAAGCATGCCGACTCCTGGTGGCTCAACTGGCAAACCTGGCTGGCCGAGCGTTCCGGCGCGCAGAAGAAGGCGCCCACCAGCCTGGGTAACAAGAAATATCCTGCGGGCGAAGCCGCTCCAGGTACTTACGTTCACGAGCGTTGATTCACTGCGCACTGCGCAACACTGCCCGCGACACCGGAGGTGTCGCTCGCCCGCCCGGCCACTGACTGGTCGGCGCTGGCGAACCAGGCTTTGCCCTGGCGGTTCTGGGAAAGACCGGGAAGGTCCGCCCCAGTGATTTATTTGATAGGGCCTTTGCGCATGTCGCTACCTTTCGTATTCCGCACCATCGAACTGGACGGCCAGACCCTGCGTACCGCCGTTCGCCCCGGCAACGGCAAACTGACGCCGCTGCTGATCTTCAATGGCATCGGCGCCAACCTCGAACTGGTCATGCCCTTCGTTCGCGCCCTGGACCCGGACCTGGAGGTCATCGCCTTCGATGTGCCGGGGGTCGGCGGTTCTTCCACACCCAGCACGCCTTACCGCTTTCCCGGCCTGGCCAAGCTAGCCGCGCGCATGCTCGACTACCTGGATTACGGCCAGGTCAACGCCATCGGCGTGTCCTGGGGCGGTGCACTGGCGCAACAATTTGCCCATGACTACCCGGAGCGCTGCAAGAAACTGATTCTCGCCGCCACCTCGGCCGGCGCGGTGATGATCCCTGGCAAACCCAAGGTGCTCTGGTGCATGGCCAGCCCGCGGCGTTATGTGCAACCGTCCTATGGT
>JBFHPI010000278.1:0-4899 GCA_041592855.1 Pseudomonas sp. | reverse complement strand
CGGATTGTTCTCGGTGCCCTTTGGTCAGGTCATCGATGTCATGGTATTCGCCCCCGGCAAGGCTTTCCCGGTCAAGCGGCCTGAAGATTTGCGCGGCAAATCGGTGGGCCTGGTGCGTGGCTATGCCTACCCTGATCTGGTGCCGTTGATTGAGGCGGGGCAGATTGATCGGCGCAATGGCTTGAATGAGGCGCAGTTGCTGGAGATGCTGGCTAAGTCGCGCTTCGACCAAATCGTGGTCAACAAGGCCATTGTGCAATACAGCATGATCAAGGTGCCGGAGTACCGTTACCTGGAAATCGGCGACGCGATGAGCGCTTTCGATGTCAGCATGCGGGTCCATCCCAAGCATGAGGCCTGGCTGGACTCACTTGATGCGGCCATTTTGCAGCTCAAGCAGCAGGGTGTGATCAAGAAGATATATGCCAAGTATGGTGTTCACCCCTAGCTAGCTGCTGGGCGTGGCCCCAGGCGCAGGCTGTGGCGCACCTGCAGCGGGCCGAACAGTTGGCGCGCGCTATAGGTGGCGTAGTGCAGCTGACGTACCTGCAGGGGCTGGGGTGCGGCCAGGTGCAGCGCGTTCAGGCGTTCGCGCAACTGCTCGGCCGGCAGGCTGCGGCGATACAGGCCCAGGGTGATATGGGGCAGGTAAGGCGCCTGGCGCACTTCTGGTGCATGTTTGGCGAGGCGCTGGCGCCAGGCTTGCAACTGCCCGGACGGGTCTTGGATGGGCAGAATGGCGGCGCTGGCAAAGCTGTCGGGCTTGCCGATCTGCAGCTCGAGGGCGATTCCGGGGTCGCGGCCAAGTTCGCGTAGCTGGCCTTGCAGCTGGGCCTTGCTGAAGTCGTCGTCCAGGCGGCGCAGGCCGCTGCTAAAGCCGCAGATAAACAGGCTGATATGGGCCTGGCGTCGCCCGGGTGGGTGCAGTAAATCAGCCAGCTGCAGGCGCAGTCGGGCGATATGGGCGAGCAGCGTTGGGCATTGCACCGGCAGCAGCCAGAGTCCATAACGGCTGCGCCCGCAGTGCCACTCGGGGTAGTTGCGCAGCTCGCAGGCGATACTGCGGGGCGGGCTGGTGCTTGGGTCGCAGATCAGCACTGGGGCACGCTAGATTGCACCTTCAGTCTTAAGCCGTGCGATCTGTTCGGGGCCATAGCCCAGCGCTTGCAGCACCTGGTGATTGTGCTCGCCGAGTTTCGGGCCTATCCAGTCCACCCCGCCGGGCGTCTCGGACAGCTTGGGCACGATGCCGGGCATCTTGAAGGCTTTACCATCCGGTAGTTTGGCCGACAGCAGCATCTCCCGGGCCAGAAACTGTGGGTCAGTGAACATGTCTTCGGCTGAGTATATGCGGCTGGCCGGTACTTCGGCCTGGTTCAGGGTGTGCAGCACCTGTTCCAGGCTATGAGCGCCGACCCAGCGATCAATCACCCCATAGAGCTCGTCGCGACGGGCATCGCGGCCATCATTGCTGGCCAGGCCCGCGGCGTTGGCCAGATCCTCACGGCCGATGGCCTGCATAAAGCGCTTGAAGATGGCATCACCATTGGCGCCGATCTGGATATGCCGGCCATCGGCAGTGGTATGGATGGAGGAGGGGGTGATGCCGGGCATGATGTTGCCGCTGCGTTCGCGAATAAAACCGAACACATCGAACTCCGGCACCATGGACTCCATCATGGCGAATATGGCCTCGTACAGTGCCACGTCCACCACCTGGCCGCTGCCGCCGTTGACCTCGCGCTGACGCAGGGCCATCAGCGCGCCGATCACGCCCCACAGGGCGGCAATGGAATCGCCGATGCTGATACCGGTGCGCACCGGCGGACGATCCGCAAAACCTGTGATATAGCGCAGCCCGCCCATGGATTCGCCCACCGCGCCGAAGCCCGGCTGATCCTTCATCGGCCCGCTCTGGCCGAAGCCGGACAGGCGTACCATCACCAGCTTGGGATTGAGCGCATGCAGCACCTCCCAGCCCAGTCCGAGCTTCTCCAGCACCCCGGGGCGGAAGTTCTCGATCAGGATATCGGCGCCTGCCAGCAGCTTCTTCAGCACCGCGCGGCCGTCCTCATGCTTGAGATTGAGGGTGATCGACTGCTTGTTGCGCGCCTGCACGAACCACCACAGCGAGGTGCCCTCATAGAGCTTGCGCCACTTGCGCAGTGGGTCGCCGCCGTCGGGGGACTCCACCTTGATCACCTCGGCGCCGAACTCGGCGCAAATGCGCGAGGCAAACGGGCCGGCGATCAGAGTGCCGAGTTCGATGACTTTAAGGCCGGCGAGGGGTTTGCTGGGACTCATCTGTGCTCCTGTTGGCAGTGCGACCTGTCGGCGCTCCCTGGGTGCAGTCGGTGGAATCGTGATGTCTGCGGCTAGGCCTTGGGGTGGCCTGATCAGGCCCAGTTTGAGCCATAACAACGATGCCTGATACCGGCCAGCGGCTTAGGTGTTCGAGGCGCGGCGTGGCCATGTACAGTCTATTCACTGTGGTGGTAAGTGCGGGCACTATAACCCGATGCCCTCGGTCGTCGAGAGTATCGCCGTTATGGCTGCATCGGCCTACCCGCCCCGTGTGTGCGGATTAACCTCGGACGTCCTCTTGCCGATCCTCGCTAGGGCGGTTAGCGTCGGCGAATGACCATTGCCCAGGAATTAACCCTATGTACATCGGAAAAGTCGCCGAACTGACCGGCGCCTCGAGAAAGGCGATACGCCTCTATGAGTCATTGGGCCTGATTCCGTCGCCCGAGCGTGCCGGTAGCTACCGGACCTACACCGCGCATCATCTGACCCTTATCGGCATGATCAAGCGCGCTCAGGCAGTGGGTTTCAAACTGGCCGAATTGTCACCGCTGATCGAGCAGAAGCTGCTCACCCAGCAATTTCCCCTCGACTTTGCCCTGCAGGCCATCGACCACAAGCGGGCCGAGGTGCAGGAGCAGATTGACCAGCTAAGAAAAGTCGACGCCGAACTCCTGCAACTCAGGGTTGACCTCCCCCAGTTGGCATCCTAGACAGCCCACGCCCTGTTTCCAGACTCGCCCTTGACTCTGTCCCTAGGGACAAGGCTTAAGCTCACCCGGCAAGAGCGGGTTCGGCGTTTTGTCGGACCACCATGGATGAAACGGGAGCTGCGATGCGCGAACTGTGTTTGGTGACGGGGGCCAATGGTCATTTGGGCAACAATCTGGTGCGGGCGCTCCTCGCCCGAGGCTACCGGGTCAGGGCCGGTGTACGCGACCTCGATAAGACCGAGGCGTTCCAGGGCCTGGACTGCGAGCTGGTCTATGCCGAGCTGCAGGACCCGGACGCGATGCGCCAGGCACTCAGGGGTGTCGATGTGCTGTATCAGGTTGCCGCAGTGTTCAAGCACTGGGCTCGAGATCCAGAAAGCGAGATCGTCATGCCCAACGTCAATGGCACGCGCACAGTGCTGGAGGCAGCGGCCCGGGAAGGTGTGAAGAAGGTTGTCTATGTCAGCTCGGTTGCCGCCGTCGGCCATGACGGCCAGCGCTTGGGCGAACATCAGTGGAACCGGGACCTGAGCAACCCCTACTACCGCTCGAAGATTCTCTCCGAACTGCATGCCTGGGAAGTGGCGCAGCGCCTCAAGCTGTCGATGGTGTCGATCCTGCCGTCGGCCATGGTTGGCCCGCATGCCCAGACATTGACCGATACCATGGGCTTTCTCGAGACCGTCCGCCTGGCAAAGCTGCCGTTCAACCCGAATTTCCACTTCAATTTCGTCGACGTGCGTGACGTTGCCGAAGGCGCCATCCAGGCGGCAGAAAAGGGCCAGCCCGGCCAGCGCTACATCCTGGCCAACGCTCATTCGTCCGACATGAATGCCTTGATCGAGGCCGCCCGCTCGCTGAAGCGCCGCTACGCCGTGCCGCCGACAGCCCCCAAGTGGTTGCTGTTAATGGTGGCTTACGCTGCCGAATTGCTGGCCAGGGTCAGCGGTAAAGCCGCGCAGCTTACGCGCAGCCAGGTGCGCCTGTTTCACGCCGTGAAGCAGGAGTACCAGACCGACCAGGCCATCTCGGCCCTAGGCTTCAGCCCGAGAAGTCCGGCTCAGGCCCTTGAGGAGGCCTTCGCTTATCTTGAGCAGCGCTGTAGCTGAACGATGCACTCGGGGCTGTTGCAAGGCGGCCCCAGGCGTATTGGTCCTGTATTCAATGGTCATCCCGGACGGCGCCGGAGGTCTGAATTCAGGCCTTTCGCGGCAACGGGTATTGGTTTCTGGCAAGCAGGGTCATGGGGTCACATCGCCTGCATGGTTTTCTAGTCCGGCACTTACCCAGCGGCAGTTTGATGCTGCTTCGCAGCTGCCGCGCTTTACATGGGCTCGATGGGGCGATGGTGCTGGATGTCTTGAAATGCGAATCGGTTAGCACTTTTCTGCCTGTGCAGCCCGGGGCTTGTGCGGTTCAATCGGTCGTGGCTTAGGGGGGCGCTTGGTCGGATGCCCTGGTAAAAGTGTTCTTCCTATCCTTTCCTTTAGTGCTGCCGCTGATGCTTGGCAAGCAGCCCTGCCTGCCTGATAAAAATTACATGTGATGGCTTGATTGATCACATGTAAGACTCTAATCTCCTCTCATGGACACTAAAACATCAGCCCATTATCAGCGCCTTTACCGTCAGCGCCTGCGTGAGCAGGGGCTGGTCAAGAAGGAAGTCTGGATACTGCCCGAGCACGCGCCGCTGTTGGTCGCGATCGAGCGCAAGTTGCGCCAGCCTCAGTCGAGGCTGGCTTCGATGGAGAAGGAGGAAGGTATGAGCATGCCTCAGGTTTGGACCGCTCAGGCGTTGTATGACGCACTGGCGGCGACGGAGCTGTTTCAGGGAGGGCAGGCCGCTATCGAGCTGATTCAGGGCGCCGATGCCAGTCTGCAT
>JBFHPI010000277.1:0-4903 GCA_041592855.1 Pseudomonas sp. | reverse complement strand
TTCACCCAGGGACGGGCGCAGGCGCTGACGGGACATTTCCAGCAGGCCGAAGCGCGAGATGCGACCGACCTGGACGCGGGCGCGGTCGGCCTCCAGGGCTTCGCGCACACGCTCTTCCACGGCGCGCTGGTTCTTCGCCGGGGTCATGTCGATAAAGTCGATCACGATCAGACCGCCGATGTCACGCAGGCGAAGCTGGCGGGCAATTTCTTCGGCCGCTTCCAGGTTGGTCTGCAGGGCAGTTTCTTCAATATCGCTGCCTTTGGTCGCACGCGCCGAGTTGATGTCGATGGACACCAGGGCCTCGGTCGGGTCGATGACGATGGAGCCGCCGGATGGCAGTTTCACTTCGCGCTGGAAGGCGGTTTCGATCTGGCTTTCGATCTGGAAACGGTTGAACAGCGGCACGCTGTCTTCATACAGCTTGATCTTGCTGGCGTACTGCGGCATCACCTGGTTGATAAAGCTCAGGGCTTCCTGCTGCGCCTCGACGCTGTCGACCAGTACCTCACCGATGTCCTGGCGCAGGTAGTCGCGGATGGCGCGGATGATCACGTTGCTTTCCTGGTAGATCAGGAAGGGCGCGGCGCGATCCTGGGAGGCTTCCTTGATGGCGGTCCAGAGTTGCAGCAGGTAATCGAGGTCCCACTGCATTTCTTCGCTGGAGCGGCCCAGGCCTGCTGTGCGCACGATCAGGCCCATGTCGCTTGGAGCCACCAGGCCATTGAGCGCTTCACGCAGTTCGTTGCGCTCTTCGCCTTCGATGCGGCGCGAGATGCCACCAGCGCGCGGGTTGTTCGGCATCAGCACCAGGTAACGACCGGCCAGGCTGATAAAGGTGGTCAGGGCTGCGCCCTTGTTGCCGCGTTCCTCCTTCTCGACCTGGACGATGACTTCCTGGCCTTCCTTGAGCACGTCCTTGATATTGACGCGACCGCCTTCGGGGGCCTTGCTGAAATATTCGCGGGAGATTTCTTTGAGAGGGAGGAAGCCGTGACGCTCGGAGCCGAAGTCGACGAAGGCGGCTTCCAGGCTGGGCTCTACGCGGGTGATTTTACCCTTGTAGATATTGGATTTTTTCTGCTCGCGGGCGCCGGACTCGATGTCCAGATCGTAGAGTTTTTGCCCATCTACCAGGGCGACACGCAACTCTTCGGGTTGAGTTGCGTTAATCAGCATTCTTTTCATGTAGTACCGTCGGTTTCCGGTGCTGGCGGAAGCGGCGTTCGGCACACACGACAATCAGGGTCGGTGTCAGGCGCGTCAGAAACGGTCGTAAATCGTTCCAGTGTCTAGCGGCGGCAGCCAATAATGCTGGGCCGCGACGGACGTCTCCTGCTCGCTGTTGTGACAGAAAGCACTAAGTCAGGAGGAGGAATCAGCTGTCGGTAGCGGACGAGATGAGGCGTCTTGTGTAAAGCAAATTGCTACGCAGACCGACAGTTGTGCATCTCCACCCTACACGTATCGCTGAAAATCGGGTGCCGCTCGCGTAAATCCGCAGCGGGTTATCTATTACCGCGGCCGCCCAGTAAGGGAAGGTCGCGCGTCATGGCTAAGGCTTTATTTCCGAACTGCTTCGCGGCCTTGGCGGCCTGTTTATCTCTGAAGAGCCCGTCGGACGGCCTCACGTCCAAAATGGGTTGCGTTGGTTGGGGATGGCAGTTTTGGCGATCATCCGCAGACCAGGCCGCTTTTGGCGGCGTCCCCGACTATAGCAGCAATGATTAAGTGCTTCAAATCCATGAAAAATTGCTATGATTGCGCGATGACAAATCCTTCCTCTCCAACCTCGGGCGTGCAATTGCTCGAGGTGGCGCCTGAGCTGGCCGGCCAGCGCATCGATAACTTCCTCCGCACCCAGCTTAAAGGCGTGCCCAAGACCTTGATTTATCGCATTTTGCGCAAGGGCGAGGTGCGAGTGAACAAGGGGCGAATCAAACCTGAGTACAAGCTGCAGGCCGGCGATGTGGTGCGTGTGCCGCCTTTGCGCCTGGCTGAGCGCGATGAGCCGGAGCCCCTGGCTCAGGGCCTGTTGCAGCGCCTGGAGGCGGCCATTGTCTATGAAGACAAGGCGCTGATCGTGCTCAACAAACCGGCCGGGATTGCCGTTCATGGCGGCAGTGGCCTGAATTATGGGGTGATCGAGGCCTTTCGTCAGTTGCGCCCCGATGCCAAAGATCTGGAGCTGGTGCATCGTCTGGATCGCGACACGTCCGGCCTGCTGATGATTGCCAAGAAACGCAGCATGTTGCGTCATCTGCATGAGGCGCTGCGCGGTGATGGGGTGGACAAACGCTATATGGCACTGGTGCGCGGCCACTGGGCGACGGCCAAGAAGCAGATCAATGCGCCGCTGCTGAAAAGCAATCTGCGCTCGGGTGAGCGCATGGTCGAGGTCAATCCCGAAGGCAAGGCGGCGCTCACGGTTTTTCGTGTGCTGCGCCGTTTTGCTGAGTTCGCCACCCTGGTCGAGGCCAAGCCGGTGACCGGCCGTACCCACCAGATTCGCGTGCACGCCCAGTATGCCGGGCATTCGATTGCCGGTGACAGCAAGTACGGCGACGATGACTTCACCAAGGAAATTCGTGCCCTGGGAGGCAAGCGCCTGTTCCTGCATGCCTATGAGTTGGTGGTACCGATGCCCGATGGCAGTCGTCTGGAGTTGGCAGCGCCGGTGGATGAAATGTGGAGCGCGACCCTGGAGCGACTCGGTGCCTGATTACAAGCTGCTGATTTTTGATTGGGATGGCACGCTGGTCGACTCCATCGGTCGTATTGTCACGGCCATGCATGGGGCGGCCGACAGTTGTGGCGTGGCGCGCTGCACGGATGAGCAGGTCAAGGCTATTATCGGTCTGGGCTTGCCGGAAGCCATCGCCACGCTCTATCCGCAATTGGATGATCCGCGCCTGATCGACAGCTTTCGTCAGCTTTACAGTGACTGCTATCTGCAGCTGGAAGCGCAGCCGTCGGCTCTCTTTGCCGGTGTGGCCGAGGCGCTGGAAAGTTTTCGTGCCGATGGCTATCGCCTGGCCGTGGCCACCGGCAAGACCCGGCATGGTCTGCAGCGAGTGCTGGAGGGGCGTGGTTGGCTGGATTATTTTGATGTGACGCGCTGCGCCGATGAAACGGCCAGCAAGCCCAGCCCGCTTATGTTGGAAGAGATTCTGGCTCATTGTCGGGTGCCGGCCCGTCAGGCACTGATGGTGGGGGATTCGTCCTTTGACCTGTTGATGGCAAGGCATGCAGGCATGGATTCAGTAGCGGTGGGCTATGGCGCTCAGCCCCTTGATGCTCTGCGTGAATATGGGCCGCGTCTGGCGATCAATGAGTTTTCCCAGTTGCGTGCCTGGCTCGAAGGGCGCGCGGTAGAACAGCGTATTGAGGTGGGTGTATATGGCGGATGAATGGAAGGCATCGGCTACGGCTGATTCGGACGAAAAAAGCTGGAAACTGTTGGAAAAGACCCTGCTGGCTGGTGTGCAGGAGCAGCGCCGCGCAAGGCGCTGGGGGATTTTCTTCAAGCTGCTGACCTTTGTGTACCTCTTCGGTGCCCTGGCCTTGTTTTCGCCGATGCTGGACTTGCAGAAAGCGGCTAGCAAGGGCGATGGTCACACCGCGCTGATCGAGGTGCGCGGCATGATTGCCGACAAGGAGTTGGCCAGTGCCGATAATGTGGTAGGCAGCCTGCGTGCAGCCTTTGCCGACAGCAATACCAAGGGCGTCATTCTGCGCATCAATAGTCCGGGCGGCAGTCCAGTGCAGTCTGGTTATATATATGACGAAATTCGTCGCCTGCGTGCGGAGCACCCAACGATCAAGCTGTATGCCGTGATCAGCGATCTGGGTGCGTCTGGGGCTTATTACATTGCCAGTGCGGCGGATGAGATCTATGCAGACAAGGCCAGCCTGGTTGGCTCCATTGGTGTGACCGCCTCAGGTTTTGGCTTTGTTGGGGTGATGGAGAAGCTGGGTGTTGATCGTCGCGTATATACCGCGGGTGAGCACAAGACCTTTCTCGACCCATTCCAGCCGCCAAAAGAAGAGGAGACTCGCTTCTGGGGGAAGGTGCTGGAAACAACACACAAGCAGTTTATTAGCAGTGTCAAGCAGGGGCGTGGTGAGCGGCTCAAGGCGGAGCAGTACCCTGAGCTGTTCAGTGGGCTGGTCTGGTCTGGTGAGCAAGCCCTGCAACTGGGTCTGATTGATGCGCTGGGTAACAGCAGTTATGTGGCGCGTGAGGTGATCGGGGTGAAGGAGATGGTGGATTTCACCGTCAAGGAAACCCCGTTCGATCGTTTTGCCAAGACCCTGGGCTCAAGTGTGGCTGAGCACCTGGCCCTGTGGATGGGCTTTCAGGGGCCTGTTCTGCGTTAACTCATGGGTAGGCAAGGGCTCGGTCTCGGATCGAGCCTGTTGTATTAAGGAATCTCCACGCCCGCTGCCTGCAGCATGTCCACCAGGCGGATCAGAGGTAGGCCAATCAGGCTGTTGGCGTCGCTGCCCTCGGTACTGCGAAACAGGCTGATACCCAAACCTTCGGATTTAAAGCTGCCAGCACAGTCGTAGGGTTGTTCGATGTGCAGGTAGCGCTCGATTTGTGCCTCGCTCAGGGGGCGGAAATGCACGGTGAAGGGGATGCAGTCGGTCTGTAGATGACCGCTCTGGCTGTTAAGCAGGCTCAGGCCGGTCAGGAAGGTCAGGCTCCTGCCGCTGGCGGCCAGTAACTGTTCGCGGGCAGGCTGGAAGCTGTGGGGCTTACCGATAATTTGTCCATCGAGCACGGCGACCTGGTCTGAGCCGATAATCAAGTGCTCGTTGAAGCGGTGGCTCAGGGCTTGGGCCTTTTGCGCCGATAGGCGTCGCACCAGGGCTTCGGCGCAGAGAACAGCAGAGTGTT
>JBFHPI010000276.1:0-4914 GCA_041592855.1 Pseudomonas sp. | reverse complement strand
TGGAGCTGAGCGAACGCAACAGGCTATTGGGACATAGCCTTAATCGGACTGTAGATCGTCCAGGCTGACCGGTACCGGGGTATCCGGCCAGTCCAGCTGCAGGCGTTCCAGCTCCCGGGCCAGCAGGCTGGCCACCAGCCAGTCGCGCAGCCAGCGGTGCTCGGCCGGGATCACATACCAGGGCGCCGCCGGGGTATGGGTGGCGCTGAGCTGTTCGGCCCAGCGCTGCTGGCGCAGGTCATACTCATGGTAGCTGTGCAGGTCGCTGGCATGCAGTTTCCAGCGCTTGTGGGGTTTCTCCAGGCGCTGGCACAGGCGTTGATACTGCTCGGCCTTGGAAATATGCAGAAAGCACTTCAAGGGCTGCAGGTGCTGCTGCGGCCACTGGCTTTCCATGGCGTTAATCGCCTGTTGCCGCGCCGGCAGGTCGGCGTCGCTGCACAGGCCATCCAGGGGGTCGCTGAGCAGCCCTTCGTAATAGCTGCGGTTGAATACTCCGAGCAGGCCGGGCCCGGGCAGGCGGCGCTGATAGCGCCAGAGAAAGGCATGGCGCTGCTCGCAGGCATCGGGCTTGTGGAAACTGTGCAGGCGCAGGCCCTGCGGGTCGATGGCGCTCAGCACCCGGCGGATCACGCCATCCTTGCCCGAGCAGTCGGTGCCCTGCAGGATCAGCAGCAGCGCATCGCGCTGGTTGGCCCAGAGCATGCGTTGCTGGCGATTGAGCCAGGGCCGCAGTTCGGCCAGCGCCTGCTGGGCGCTGCATTTGTCCAGGCCGAAATCCCGCGCCGGATCTTGCCCGAAGGGTGCCGCCGGGTTGCATCGGCAGGCATCCAGCAGGTCGTCCGGCAGGCGGGGCATGGCTAAGCCTTGCGCCGCTTGAGCTGATCGGTCAGCTGGGTGGGCAGATTGCGGATTACCAGGGTGTCGCTGCTTTCGTCGTACTCGATCTTCGAGCCGAGCAGATGCGCCTCGAAGCTGATCGACAGGCCCTCGGCGCGGCCGGTAAAGCGTTGGAACTGGCTCAAGGTGCGTTTGTCCGCCGGAAATTCCGGGGCCATGCCGTAATCCTTGTTGCGGATATGCTCGTAGAAGGCGCGGGGACGATCCTCATCGATCAGCCCGGAGAGCTCGTCGAGGGTGATGGGCTCGCCTTGCTTGGCCTGGCTGGCGGCATAGCTGACCAGGGTCTTGGTCTTCTCGCGGGCCTGCTCTTCGGGCAGGTCTTCACTCTCCACGAAGTCGCTGAAGGCCTTGAGCAGGGTGCGGGTTTCGCCCGGGCCATCGACCCCTTCCTGACAGCCGATAAAGTCGCGGAAGTACTCCGAGACCTTCTTGCCGTTCTTGCCCTTGATAAAGGAGATGTACTGCTTGGAGTGGGGGTTGTTGCGCCACTCGGAGATGTTGATCCGTGCCGCCAGGTGCAGCTGGGCCAGGTCCAGGTGCTTGGCCGGGGTCACGTCCAGCGCATCGTTGACCGCCACCCCTTCGCTGTGATGCAGCAGGGCGATGGCCAGGTAATCGGTCATGCCCTGCTGGTAGTGGGCGAACAGCACATGGCCGCCGGTGGACAGGTTGGATTCCTCCATCAGCTTCTGCAGCTGCTCCACGGCCTGGCGGCTAAAGGCGGTGAAGTCCTGTTCGCCGTCCAGGTAGCGCTTGAGCCAGCCGCTGAAGGGGTAGGCGCCGGACTCCTCGTGGAACAGGCCCCAGGCCTTGCCCTGTTTGGCGTTATAGCTCTCGTTGAGGTCGGCAAGCATGTTTTCGATGGCCTGGGAGGCGGCCAGTTCGGTATCCCGGGCATGCAGCACGGCGGGGCTGCCATCGGGTTTTTTGTCGATCAGGTGGACGATGCAGTGGCGGATCGGCATATCAGGTGCGGCCTTTGAGGTAATCGCTGTAATCGGGGACGCGGCGCTCCAGCGCAACGTCCAGCAGGGAGGAGCTGAACATCATGTCGGCACTGGCCTCGTTGCAGGCCACCGGGATGTTCCACAGCGCGGCAATGCGCAGCAGGGCCTTGACGTCGGGGTCGTGGGGCTGGGCGCAGAGCGGGTCCCAGAAGAACACCAGCAGGTCGATACGGCCTTCGGCAATACCCGCGCCGATCTGCTGGTCACCGCCCAGGGGGCCGGACATCAGGCAGTCCACGGGCAGCTGCAGGTGCTCGGCGAGCAGGCGCCCGGTGGTGCCGGTGGCACACAGCCGATGCTGGCTGAGCTGCGGGTGATGGCGCTGGGCCCAGGCCAGCAGCTCGTCTTTCATATTGTCGTGGGCGACCAAGGCGATGCGCTTCTGGGCCGGCAGGTGCTTGCGCTGGAACTGCATGCTGGGAACTCCTGTTCAGGCTGCGCAGTTTACCCCAGGGACCCGTCCGGGGTCGCCCGGCGCTTCTGCAGGGTATGCAGACGTTCGATCACATAGCGCAGATGCACATGCAGTTCATACAACTCGCTGGAGTAGGACAACGGGACATTGACCTTGGCCAGTTCGTCCTCCAGCTGTTCCAGGCGTTCCACCTCGCTGTCCAGGTGTTCGGGCAGGGTGCCGGCGTCCAGCTTCTGGTCGATTTCGCGCAGGTGCTTGTACCAGCGATAGATGCGGGCGCGGATCCGCCAGCGGTACAGTGGGCCGACCGCCTTGAGCAGGGGGATCAGCACCACCAGCAGGGGGATCAGCAGGATGATATAGCGGTCGGCCAGGGAGGCGATGCGAAACGGCAGATAGCGCTGCAGCAGGGGCAGGCCGTTGTTGTAGAAGTGCTCGGCATCGCTGGACAGGGCAAAGGTGCGCGGCTCCGGGCTGGGGAAGGCGCCTGCGGCATCGAGCAGGGTGCCGTTCTTCATGACCGCCTGGCTGGCCGCGAGAAACAGCGGCACCAGCCCCGGGTGAAAGTCCTGATTGATCACCAGGGTGGCCACCGGGGCCAGCACCTGGGTGTTCTGGGGCGGGCTGTTGCGGGCCAGGTCGAGCAGGCCTTCGCCCACCGTCACGCGATTGAAGAACGGCAGGCGCGCGGCATAGGCGGCGGCACGGCGAAAGTGCGCCAGTTGCAGGTCGGGGTGGGCGGCCAGTTGCTGCACCAGGGCGTTTTCCGCCGGGCCGACAAAGAAGGCCGCATCCAGTTCGCCGGCCATCAGTGCGGCGGCTGTCTTGCGACCGCCCCTGGCTTGCCAGCTGGCCGGATAGTCGACTGGATTGATGCCGTTGGCCGCGAGAATGGCCGCACTGGCGGCCTGGGTGCCACTGCCGTCGCCGCCGATGGCCAGGCGCAGGGGCAGCAGGTCGGCCATACGATCGAGCTTTACCTCGCTGCGATGAAACAGCCACAGCGGCTCCTGATAGACGCCGCCCAGGCTTTGCAGGCGCTGCTGCGCCTCGGCGTTCAACAGGCGCTCCATGCCGCTTTGCACCAGGGCGATCTGTACCTTGCTCGCCTCATCCAGCAGGTGTTGCAGGTTGTCCTGCGAGCCCTTGCTCGGCACCAGTTCCAGTTCGAAACCTTCCTTGGCCAGTTCATCGCGCAGGCGCTCGGCGAACAGGCGATAGCCACCGCCCTCGGCGCCGCTGGCCATCACCGCGCTCATGGGCGGCGGCGGGGCGACGAAATAGAACACGGCGCCCACCAGGCCGGCCACCACCGGCACGATCCACAGGTTGGCCAGCAGCATGATTTTCAGGTCATTGAGTACGCGGGGCATGGGGCTTCCTTTCTGGATAACTGCCCCAAGCATAGAAGCCCAAGGCTGCTCAGGTCACCCTTAGCCGCTGCCCTCGTGTTTGGCGAGCATGGTCCAGCAGTGCCAACAGGGCGAAAAGGCCCAGGGCGTAGCCGGCATCCAGGCCGAGCATCAGCAGCACCAGGAAGCACAGCAAGGCGCTGAATGCGGCCAGGGCGCGCCAGATACCGCGCAGCAGCACCCAGCCTGCGGCCATGCTCAGCAGGTAGATGACCACGAAATTGCCATTGGCGTAGCGGATCAGGTCGTCCACCGTCAGCTTGAGCACACTGGCCAGGCCGGCGCACAGGGCGCAGCTGAGGATCACCAGCAACAGCGCGCGTGCCGGTACGCCATGCCTGTTGCGCCGGGCCAGGCTGGTGGGGAGTTTGCCCTCGTCGGCCAGGCTCCAGATCAGCCGGGCGAAGCCCTGCATGTAGACGTTCATCGAGGCGAAGCAGGCCAGGTAGCCCACGGTGGCGGCTATCCAGCGCGCCTGCTCGCCCAGCAGCAGGTCGAGCATACGCGGCAGGGAAGCGGCATCGGTCTGTACATCGCCGTAGGTCTGCAGGCTCAGCACTGCCACCGAGCAGGCCCAATACACCAGGCCGGCCAGCAGCACGCCAAACAGCAGGGCCAGGGGGAAGTCGCGTTCGGGGTGCTTGAACTCCTCGCCCATATGGGTAAAGGCCTCGATACCGACAAAACACCAGAACATTACCCCCAGCGCCGCCGGCAGCAGCTGCCAGGAACCGCTGATAGGCGGCAACAGTGGCTGGCTGCTGACGGGCAGTTCACCCACCCACCAGATCAGCCCAATGGTGGCGATAATCGCCACGGCAATTGCAGCCTGAATCATTCCGCTGGCTCTGGCCGGGCGCTGGCCGAGCAGCAGCATGGCGGCCAGCGTGCCCAATTGGATCACCAGCGCCTGACCCTGGCTGAGATCGAACAGCGCCTGCCAGAAGCCGCTGGCGATATTCAGTGCCGCCGGCAGCCCCACCGGCAGCACGGCGAGAAACAGCAGGGCGCTCAAGCGCTCCATGCGCGCACCAAAGGCACGGCCGATCAGGTGCGGTGCACCACCGGCATGGGGAAAGTGGCGGCCCAGCTGGGCAAAGGTAAAGGCCACCGGCAGCACCAGGGCGATCAGCAGCATCCAGGCCCACAGCGAGGTCTCGCCGGCCGCGGTGGCGGC
>JBFHPI010000275.1:0-4933 GCA_041592855.1 Pseudomonas sp. | reverse complement strand
TGGGCTACTTCCGCCCAGCCGCGCAGCGCCTATGGGATGAAACGCTAGACTGGTTTGCCCAGCTGCAGAACGCGCGCCGGGCAGCCTAAACGCGGCACCGGGCTTAGCTACAAGCAGGGTGCGCCGCACGCACCAACTCTGCGCTTAACCGCGGTGCGCACGGCGCACCCTAAAGCTCCAGCCCTCTCGGCTCAATGGCGAGGGCTGAAGCGCACTCCGCGCCCGGAATAGAGAGATAACGGGGTAGAAAAAAGAAAACCCCGCGATTGCGGGGCCTTTGCAGACTGTGGTCCTGACATCCTTGATCTGCTGCCATCCTGGCAGCGGTCCAGTGTGTCCCTGTTCGCTCTTTGCGCTTCCTGCGCGACATCCTTGGATAAAGACTAGCCCTCGCACCAAGGTACCAACAGTGGCAATAGCCGGCAGGCCGTGTAAGCCATTACTTACACGGCCGCCATACCAGCCAAAGGCTTGGCTTTATTTTGTGACGCAGGTCTTGTTAGACTAAAATTGTCTTACAAAAACAAACGGCCGCCTCAAGCAGCGGCCCATGGGGCCACATATGCGAGCAGTCATTCTTGCCCTCGGTTGCCTGGCAACCGCTTTCAGCCTCCCTGCCCTGGCCAACGGTCAGCAACAACTTACCGATGCCAAGCTCGCCAGCGACATGCTCTGGCGCGATGTTTACCCTATCGGTGGCACGACACTGTTTTGTGCCCAGCCCTTCAGCGGGCCAAGCAGCCAGTTCACCGCCATCCAGCTCTACAGCGACAAACAGCTTAAGCGTGCACTGCGCTGTATCACCGACCGCCAGTGCAGCATCATGAATCCGGACTTCCCCTATATGGCTGCCGACCTGCACAACCTTTATCCGGCCCTGACCCGTGTCAAGCAAGAGCTGGGTAAGGCCACGTTCGGCGAACTGGATGACAACCTACCGAGCAGGTTCGCCGATATCGGTTGCGAGCTGAAAATCGGCTTCAAACAGGCAGAGCCCCGCAACGAAGCCAAGGGTGATGTGGCCCGGGCCATCTTCTATATGCACAGCGAATACGGCCTGCCGATTGTCGGCTCCCTGCCCATGCTCAAGAAGTGGCATCAGATGGACCCGCCTGATGCCGAAGATAAGGCCCGCAACGATCGCATCGAGGCGCTGCAGGGCAACCGCAATACCTTTATCGACAACCCGGCGCTGGCCGAGCAGCTCGGCGGTAACTAAGCCCGAGCCCCGCGTTGGTGCGCACGGCGCACCATACGGGCGGTCAGCCCCGGCGCTTGAGGGTGGAGCGCAGCTTGTAGCGATCGCCCGGATGGATCAGCCGGGCGTAGCTGATCAGGTGCTCGTCCGACCAGGTGCGGCGGATCACGCTTAGACAGGGCGCGGCGGGGTCGATTTCCAGCCAGGCGGCCTGCGCCGGCTCCACCAGCACCGCCTCCACCACATGCTCGACATCGCTGATCGGACAGCTGGCCACCAGCACCTCGTTGGGGGTCTGCTGGGTAAAGTCGGTCTGCAGGTAATGCGGCACCCAGCGCGGATTGACGAAGCGGTCTTCCAGCTGGATCGGCACGCCGTTCTCGCGGTGCACCAGAATGCTGTGAAACACCTCGGCGCCCAAACGCAGGCCCAGGCGCAACGCCACCTCGTCGTCGGCGGCCACGGCCTCGCAGCGGATCACATCGTTGCTGTAGACATGCCCGCGCGCGCGCACCTCCGTGGCGATATTCAGCACTTCATGCAGGGAGGATTCGGCCTTGCGGTCGGTGACAAAGGTGCCCAGGCCCGCCTGACGGGTCAGGTAGCCCTGCTGCACCAGATTGTTGATGGCCTTGTTGGCGGTCATCCGGCTCACGGCAAAATCCCGCGCCAGCTGCTCCTCGGCCGGGATCTGGTGATTGACCGGGTAGACGCCGCTGTGGATGCGCTCCAGTAGAAACGCTTCAATCGCCTTGTAGCGCGGGGTGGTAGTGCTCACAGCGGCTCCTTGGATCTATCCGGTGCGCGGATGATAACGGAGCGGACCGCTTCGCTCCCAGCGCCGTAGCCCGGATTGCATCCGGGCTACGCTAGCCACGTTTTCAGCCCAGCGACGGCAGCATTCCGCCTGGCAGCAGCGGATTCAGCACGCGGCTGGCCAGCAGCGCGTTGGCCGCGGCGATATCCGGGGCGAAGAAGCGGTCTTCCACGTAGTAGGGCACCTGCTCGCGCAGGGCCTGGCGCGCCTGTTCAAGTAGCGGCGAGCTTTTCAGCCCCTGGCGGAAATCCAGGCCCTGGCAGGCGCCCAGCCATTCGATGGCCAGCACGCCACGGGTGTTGGCGGCCATTTCCCACAGGCGCTTGCCGGCGGCCGGGGCCATGGACACATGGTCTTCCTGGTTGGCCGAGGTTGGCAGGCTGTCGACGCTGTGCGGGTGGGCCAGGGCCTTGTTCTCGCTGGCCAGGGCCGCGGCGGTGACCTGGGCGATCATAAAGCCGGAGTTGACCCCGCCATTGGCCACCAGGAACGGCGGCAGCTGCGACATATGCTTGTCCATCATCAGCGAGATGCGCCGCTCGGACAGCGAGGCGATTTCGGCGATGGCCAGGGCGATATTGTCGGCGGCCATGGCCACGGGTTCGGCGTGGAAGTTGCCACCGGAGATCACGTCACCCTCGGCGGCGAACACCAGGGGGTTGTCCGACACTGCATTGGCTTCCACCGCCAGAACCTCGGCGGCCTGACGCAGCTGGGTCAGGCAGGCGCCCATGACCTGGGGCTGGCAGCGCAGCGAGTAGGGGTCCTGCACCTTGTCGCAGGCCTGGTGGGAGCGGCCGACTTCGCTGCTGTCGCCGAGCAGATGGCGATAGATGGCGGCGGCATCGATCTGCCCGCGCTGGCCACGGGCGGCATGGATGCGCGCATCGAAGGGGGCACGCGAGCCCAGGGCCGCTTCCACGGTCAGGCCGCCGCACACGCTGGCGGCGGCGAACAGGTCCTCGGCCTCGAACAGCCCACGCAGGGCGTAGGCGGTGGACACCTGGGTGCCGTTGAGCAGGGCCAGGCCCTCCTTGGCCGCCAGGGTCATGGGCGCCAGGCCGGCAATGGCCAATGCCTCGGCTGCCGGCAGCCACTGGCCCTTATGCCGCGCCTGACTCTCGCCGAGCAGCACCAGGGACATATGGGCCAGCGGCGCCAGGTCGCCGGAGGCGCCCACTGACCCCTTGAGCGGGATATGCGGGTAGACCTCGGCATTGATCAGGGCGATCAACGCCTCGATCACCTGCCGGCGAATACCGGAGAAACCACGGGCCAGGCTGTTGACCTTGAGCAGCATGATCAGGCGCACCATGGCGTCGTCCAGGGGCTCGCCGATGCCGGCGGCGTGGGACAGCACCAGCGAGCGCTGCAGTTTTTCCAGGTCATCGTTGGCAATACGGGTCGAGGCCAGCAGGCCGAAACCGGTGTTGATGCCGTAGGCCGTGCGGCCCTCGGCAATAATGGCGTTGACGCAGGCCACGCTGGCGTCGATGGCGGCATGGGCGCTGCTGTCCAGGGCCAGACGCACGGGGGCCTGGTAGGCGGCGCGCAGCTGGGCCAGGGTCAGGCTACCGGGGGTGAGGGTCAGCGCGCTCATGCTTGGGCTCCTTGGGTGGCGGCGATCATCGGCAGGTCGAGGCCCTGTTCGCGGGCACAGTTGATGGCAATCTCATAACCGGCATCGGCGTGACGCATCACCCCGGTGCCCGGGTCGTTGCGCAGCACGCGGCCGAGACGGGCGTGGGCATCGGCCGAGCCGTCGGCGACGATCACCACCCCGGCATGCTGGGAGAAGCCCATGCCGACCCCGCCACCATGGTGCAGCGAGACCCAGGTGGCGCCGCCTGCAGTATTGAGCAGGGCGTTGAGCAGCGGCCAGTCGGACACGGCATCGGAGCCGTCCATCATCGCCTCGGTTTCGCGGTTGGGGCTGGACACCGAGCCGGAGTCGAGGTGGTCACGACCGATCACGATGGGCGCCTTCAGCTCGCCGTTGGCGACCATCTGGTTGAAGGCCTGGGCCAGACGGGCGCGGTCCTTCAGGCCGACCCAGCAGATGCGTGCCGGCAGGCCCTGGAAGGAAATACGCTCACGGGCCATATCCAGCCAGTTATGCAGGTGCGGATCGTCCGGGATCAGCTCCTTGACCTTGGCGTCGGTCTTGTAGATGTCCTCCGGGTCGCCGGACAGCGCCACCCAGCGGAACGGGCCGATACCCTGGCAGAACAGCGGGCGGATATAGGCCGGGACGAAGCCGGGGAAGTCGAAGGCGTTGGCCACGCCCTCCTCTTTCGCCATCTGGCGGATATTGTTGCCGTAGTCGAAGGTCGGCACGCCCATCTTCTGGAAGTCCAGCATGGCCTGCACATGCACTGCCATGGACTGTTTGGCGGCCTTGACCACCACGGCCTCCTCGGTCTTGCCGCGGGCCACGTACTCGTCCCAGCTCCAGCCGATCGGCAGGTAGCCGTGGCGCGGGTCGTGGGCGCTGGTCTGGTCGGTGACCATATCCGGGCGCACGCCACGCTTGACCAGCTCCGGGAGTATCTCGGCGGCGTTGCCACAGAGGGCGATGGACACCGCGCGGCCTTCGCTGCAGTAACGGTCGATGCGCGCCAGGGCGTCGTCCAGGTCACTGGCCTGCTCGTCCACATAGCGGGTGCGCAGACGGAAGTCGATGCGGCTCTGCTGGCATTCGATATTCAGCGAGCAGGCGCCGGCCAGGGTAGCGGCCAGGGGCTGGGCGCCGCCCATGCCGCCGAGGCCGGCGGTGAGAACCCACCGTCCCTTCAGCTCGCCGTCGTAGTGCTGGCGGCCGGCCTCGGCGAAGGTCTCGTAGGTGCCCTGGACGATGCCCTGCGAGCCGATGTAGATCCAGCTGCCGGCGGTCATCTGGCCGTACATCATCAGGCCCT
>JBFHPI010000274.1:0-4940 GCA_041592855.1 Pseudomonas sp. | reverse complement strand
TTGATCAACACGCCCTGGATGCCATGCGCTTCGAACTGCATGGCCTGCGCGAACTGATCGAGGTGCAGCTAGGCTCGATAGCCTGGGGCCAGCTGCAGAGCCATCGCCCCCAGCAGGCCAACCTGTGGCGCCGTCTACAGCGCATGGGCCTGTCGGCGGAGTTATGCAAATCGTTGCTGGAGCGCGTCGGCCAGATTGGTGAACCGCGTCAGGCCTGGCGCATGCTGTTGGCCCATCTGGCCCATGCCATCCGCACGCCGCAGCAGGAACCCATGGAAGAGGGCGGCGTCATCGCTCTGGTTGGTCCGGCCGGCATGGGCAAGACCACCACCCTGGCCAAGCTGGCGGCGCGCTATGTGCTCAAGTACGGCGCGCAGCATATCGCCCTGGTCAGCCTGGACAGCTACCGCATCGGTGCCCAGGAGCAGCTCAAGACCCTGGGCCGTATCCTCGATGTGCCGGTGACCCTGGTCGATCCGGGCCAGTCCCTGACTCAGGCCTTGGCACCCCTGGCGCGCAAGAAAGTGGTCTTGGTCGACACGGCCGGTTTGCCGGCCAATGATCCGGCGCTGCGTATGCAGCTTGAAGCGCTGGCCAGTCGTGGCATCAAAGCGAAGAATTATCTGGTATTGGCCGCGACCAGCCAGGATCAAGTGCTCAAAGCCGCCTACCATAGTTATAAGCGCTGTGGCCTCAGCGGTTGCATTCTGACCAAGTTGGATGAGGCGGCGAGTCTGGGTGAGGTTTTAGGACTGGCTATTGGCCAGCGTCTACCGGTAGCCTATCTCACTGATGGGCCACGTATTCCGGATGATATTCAGGTGCCGCGCAGTCATCAGCTGGTCAGTCGGGCGGTGGGATTGCAGGCCACCCAGGATCCGAGTGAGGAGGCCATGGCCGCGATGTTCGCCGGGCTGCATCAGCAACCGACGCGTCGAGCCAGTTGAAGCAGCACAGGTTGCAGACGTAATTGGGTGGTTCCAGTCGAAGTTATACAAGGTATGTAGATAATTATGGCTATGCATCCCGTACAGGTGATCGCAGTGACCGGCGGCAAGGGTGGCGTCGGCAAGACCAATGTGTCGGTGAACTTGTCCCTGGCCCTGGCCGACCTCGGTCGCCGTGTGTTGTTGATGGACGCCGACCTGGGTCTGGCCAACGTTGATGTACTGCTGGGGTTGAGTGCCAAGCGCACCCTGGCCGATGTGATCAGCGGTGAGTGTGACCTGCGTGATGTGATCTTGCAGGGGCCGGGTGGCATCCGCATCGTTCCGGCGGCCTCCGGAATTCAGAACATGGTGCAGCTTTCGCCCATGCAGCATGCCGGTCTGATTCAGGCCTTCAGTGATATCAGCGACAACCTCGATGTGCTGATCATCGACACCGCCGCCGGCATTGGTGATGGCGTGGTCAGCTTTGTGCGGGCGGCCCAGGAAGTGTTAGTGGTGGTGTGCGATGAACCCACCTCGATTACCGATGCTTATGCCCTGATCAAACTGCTCAACCGCGATCACGGCATGACCCGCTTTCGGGTGCTGGCCAATATGGCCCACAGCCCCCAAGAGGGGCGCAATCTCTTTGCTAAGCTGACTAAAGTGACGGATCGATTTCTGGATGTCGCCCTGCAGTACGTGGGTGCGGTGCCTTACGATGAATCGGTGCGCAAGGCCGTGCAGAAGCAGCGCGCGGTTTACGAGGCTTATCCGCGTTCGAAATGTGCGTTGGCATTCAAGGCGATAGCCCAGAAGGTCGACACCTGGCCCTTGCCGGCCAACCCGCGTGGCCATCTGGAGTTTTTCGTTGAACGCCTGGTGCAGCAGCCGATCGCGGACAATGCCGTATGACAGTAGCCTCTGGACTTCGTATGTATAGCAAGGCGCAGGCTCAGGATTCCCAGTATCAGTTGGTCGAGCGCTATGCGCCCTTGGTCAAGCGTATCGCCTATCACCTGTTGGCACGCCTGCCAGCCAGTGTCCAGGTCGATGACCTGATTCAGGCGGGGATGATCGGCCTTTTGGAAGCCTCAAATAAATACGACTCCAGCAAGGGTGCCAGTTTCGAAACTTTTGCCGGCATCCGCATCCGCGGCGCCATGCTCGACGAAGTCCGTAAGGGCGATTGGGCGCCGCGTTCGGTGCACCGCAACAGCCGCATGGTCAGCGATGCGATTCGCGTGGTAGAGGCCCGAACCGGACGTGACGCTAAAGATCATGAGGTTGCGGCCGAACTCCAATTGAGTCTCGAAGATTACTACGGCATTCTTGGCGACACTTTGGGCAGCCGCTTGTTCAGCTTCGACGACCTGCTACAGGATGGCGAGCACAGTGGGTTGCGCGAAGACGCCGGCAACAATCAACTCGAACCTTCGCGGGATCTGGAAGATGAGCGTTTCCGGGCGGCCTTGGCCGATGCCATTAGCAAGCTGCCTGAACGCGAACAGCTGGTGTTAGCGCTATATTACGATGAAGAGCTGAATCTCAAGGAAATTGGCGAAGTACTGGGGGTTAGCGAGTCGCGGGTGAGTCAGTTGCATAGTCAGTGTGCCGCACGCCTGCGTGCGCGCTTGAGTGACTGGCGGGCCAGCTGAACACTTTGCGGGTTTCTGGGGAAACCAGCCAATGCAGTGCGCTGCAGCGGTTTACCAGGCCGGTTTCACGATTAAAGGCGTAGCCAGGTGCTGGATACGTTTGGGACTGTACGGAGGTCGACTTGGACAAGAACATGAAAATCCTCATCGTTGATGACTTTTCAACGATGCGACGGATCATCAAGAACCTCCTGCGTGATTTGGGGTTCACCAATACCGCGGAGGCCGACGACGGCACCACCGCCTTGCCGATGCTGCAAAGCGGCAGTTTCGATTTTCTGGTTACTGACTGGAACATGCCCGGCATGACCGGCATCGATCTGCTGCGCGCGGTGCGTGCCGATGAGCGTCTGAAAACCCTGCCGGTGCTGATGGTTACGGCCGAAGCCAAGCGCGATCAGATCATCGAGGCGGCACAGGCCGGCGTGAACGGCTATGTAGTCAAGCCATTCACGGCCCAGGTGCTTAAAGAGAAGATTGAAAAGATCTTCGAGCGGGTCAACGGCTGATGCCTGTCGCGAGGGTACTATGGAACACAAAGATTCCCCTCAGGGTGACCTTGAGTCGACCCTGAAAGAAAGCGCTCGTCAGCTGGTTGAAAGCCTGGAGAAGGGCAATTTCGGCGAAGCTGTACAACTGATTCATGATCTCAACAAGGCTCGCGACCGAGGCCTCTACCATGAGGTTGGCAAGCTCACCCGCGAGCTGCACAACTCCATCGTCAATTTTCAGATTGATCCGCGTGTGCCCTATGCCAGTGAAGTTTCGCAGATCACTGATGCCACCGAGCGGCTTAACTACGTGGTGACGATGACCGAGAATGCGGCTAACAAGACCATGGATTTGGTCGAGCAAAGTGCGCCGCTACTCAACGAACTCAACGATGAGGCCCAGAGCCTGAGTGCCGACTGGGGGCGCTTTATGCGCCGGGAAATGAGCGCTGATGGTTTTCGCGAGCTGGCCAAGCGGGTTGAGTCCTTTCTGGCCCGTAGCGAGCGTGACAGTGCCAAGTTGTCCGGGCATATGAACGATATTCTGTTGGCCCAGGACTTTCAGGATCTCACCGGACAGGTGATCAAGCGGGTTACCCAACTGGTCACCGAAGTCGAAAGCAATCTGCTCAAACTGGTGATCATGGCCAGCCAGGTCGACCAGATTGCCGGCATCGAGCACAACCATGAATTGCTCCTTGCTGAACAAAAACAACAAAAAATGCCTTCCAGTGGTGAAGGTCCGCAGATTCATGCCGATAAGCGTGATGACGTCGCATCCAATCAGGATGATGTCGACGATCTGCTTTCCAGCCTAGGATTTTAGGAGCACGTCTTATGAGCTTCGGCGCCGATGAAGAAATCCTCCAGGACTTCCTGGTAGAGGCCGGCGAGATTCTTGAACTGTTGTCCGAGCAGCTGGTTGAGCTGGAGAGTCGGCCGGATGACATGAATCTGCTCAACGCGATCTTTCGCGGTTTTCATACCGTCAAGGGCGGTGCCGGCTTTCTCCAGCTCAATGAACTGGTTGAATGCTGCCATATCGCGGAAAACGTCTTCGATATCCTGCGCAAGGGCGAGCGTCGCGTCGATTCGGCCCTGATGGATGTGGTGCTAGAAGCTCTCGATGCGGTTAACGGCATGTTCGGGCAGGTGCGCGAGCGCACGGATCTGACGCCGGCAACACCTGAGTTGTTGGCGGCCCTGGCTCGGCTGGCCGAGCCGGCCAGTGCCGATGAGCTAGCGGTCGCCGAGCCAGAGCCAGAGCCCGAAGCGGGGCCCGTTGACGAGGTCGCCTCGGATATTACCGACAGTGAGTTTGAGCAGTTGCTGGGTGCCCTGGACGAAGCGCCTGCCGAGTCGGAGAGTGCGGTCGCGAGCGATGAAATCACTGACGACGAATTTGAGGCGCTGCTCGACCAGTTACATGGCAAGGGCCAGTTTGTTGCGGCCGAGGCCAGTGCAGCGCCAGCTGCGCCGGCCCAGGCCAGTGCGGCACCAAGCAGCGATGAGATTACCGACGATGAGTTCGAGTCGCTGCTCGATCAACTGCATGGCAAAGGCCAGTTTGTTCCTCCGGCTGTGAGTGCGCCCGCTGCAGCCAAGGCTGAGCCGGTGGCGCCTGCCGCTGATGAAATCACCGACGATGAGTTCGAAGCGCTGCTCGACCAGTTGCATGGTAAAGGCAAGTTTGTCGAACCGGAGGCGATCAAGGCCGATGCGGTACCGGCCAAATCGGCGGTACCGGCCAAGGCGGCTGAGCCGGCCAAGGCAGCCGCCAAGCCGGCGCCCAAGGCTGAAAGTAAAGCTGCACCAGCGCAAAAGGCAGAGCCGGTCAAGGCTGCTGCCCCGGCACCTGCTGC